>JASFIK010000113.1:0-4746 GCA_050122705.1 Candidatus Omnitrophota bacterium
TTACCAATAGGGAAATAATACCTACTACAGCCATTATTTCAATCATTGTAAACCCATTAGCTCTTTTTAGCATAATCCAGCATTCCTTTATTCCAAAATGATAATTTAACTAGACAGACTCCAGTCCTTATCTTTAATTTTAGCATATTTAATGCCAATCTAATTATAATTATTACATATAGTTACAACTTATTATTTTTCAATAAATTAAATTGTTTATTAAAGCTACTGGGTAAACTTAGGTAATCCAAAGGTGTTCAAATTTGTAGACAATATTGAAATTTCAGAGCATGTGATTCATTTGGGGTGCGACAATTTGGGCATATCATATTATCTTTCCTAAGTTTAATTACCGCAGTTTCTCTAAAATTAGTTTTTTATTTTCGCTATCAATTTGGAAATTAAACTTATTTAGAAAAGACATTCCCAGGCATCCATCATAAGGTAGTGCGGCATTACCTGACATGGTATCATCTGAATTGGTATCGGATGGCGATTTACTACTTGAGGTGGTATCTTCTGATAAAACCGCTGCTAGGATATTCTCAACCTCAACTCCCTGAACACTGACGCTTTCCAAAATTATATAATTTACCTCTACTTCACGACCGTCAGCCATTTTAGCCTTGCCCATCTCTTTTTTTGCTCTGCTAGTTTCTGTTCCTAATTCTTCAGCTATCTGTCTTGATAGCAAAATAGTAGAGGCGCCGGTATCTAAAAGAAGTCTGGCCTTGACCTTTTTGTTAAGCAGGGCTTCGACTATTATGTGCTCCTGAGCTTGAGAAAACTCAATCTCTTTTAGCTTAAGTCTTTTTTTTGCCTCGAGTTTTCTCTTTCGTCTAATCCTCTGTAAATCCAGCTCTCTTTTTTGCTGTTCCCTCTTGGTTACTTTTCTCTGCCTCTTCCATTGCTTTTGTATCAAGGCGGTTTCTTCCTGATTTGATTTATATATACTCTTTATTTCTTGCCGGCTGAATATAGCTGTGCCAAAACCAACATCTAATTCAACACTTTGTTCATTTTCTTTGGTGATTATACCTTCTACACTGTTGCCATTTAACAGATATATAATATCTGCCTTGGCTTGGCAAATAAAACTAGTTAGGGTAATAAGAATAATTACAAATATTTTGCTTATCATATCTATACTTCTTGTTACGCTCTCCACCTTTGATTAGGAAATGTGTTTAGGGATCCTTTCAGTTTCTGGTTTTATTATAGCACGGGGAAACATCTAAGGAATATAAAACTGTAGATAATTTGACAAAGGTGGTTATAGACTAAAGAGGAATTTTATCTCAGCTAAATAAAAAGTCCGCCCTGCTTATGAGAAGGCGGACTAAGGTTGTATTGTGTAACTGCCTTTGCTAAGCGTTATCTTCCTTAAGGTTGTCCAAATATTTTTCAGGTTCTGCCTGAAACATGTCCATACACTCGGCACTACAAAAGCCGATTATTTTGCCATTATATTCTACTGTATATGGGGTATCTTTATCGATTTTATTTCCCATAACTGGACAAACTGTATTCACAACTCCCGCCTCGGCTGTTTCTGGCTTATCCACCCCAAGCGCTTCTGCTTCCTTAGCCGCGCTGGCTTCTGCCTTCTCGCCTTCAGTGCACTGTGCAAGCAGCAAGCCTGAGGAAATAGTCAGCATACAAACAACCAACAATAAACAAGCTACTTTCTTCATTTTGCTTCACCCCCCTTTAGGATATATTATACCATATAACATCAAAATGGTAAGTAATTTCGCTAGACCAAAGAGGCAAATAAATCTGATGAGTGTTTTTGGAAAGGCTCAAAGAGAAAGTGCGTATAAGGGATAAGTGTAAAACTACTTATTCACCACTAACACTAACCCCAACAAGGCACCTATCACAGCAGTGATAATCGGATTTCTAGTCAAGAGACAAACACCAGAGGCGCATCTGCCAAAATAGCCAATAGCATAACCAATAACCCCACCGATTAGTATACCTAAGAAAATCTTCATTTAAACTATTCCTTTACCAATCGCAGCAATAAGTTTCTGGGAATCCTGACTACCGATAATAAGCTTATTTGTTTTAACAATACAAAATTTTTTTCTTGTCATCAGAGTAAGCAGAACCCCTTGGTTGCCTTTTAGTGATAGGCAGCCTGTCTTTTCTCCTCTAAACCGTCCACACCTAATTCCCCAGCCACCAAAGTCCCTTATTGGTTTATAGGTAACTATTTCGCTAGAAACTATATCTATGAGGGGAATTCTTTTTTTAATCAGCCCTGTATACCCAAAGGCTACTCTAAGTTCTTTATGCTTAACGGTTATCACCATCTTCCCGAATAATAAAGGAAATGAAAGAATGATAAACAAGAGTATCACCAAAGGTATAGAGGGCTGCTGGATAATTAACCATAAACAAAGGATGCTAAGGAGAATAAAGCTAACCATAAAAATCCTGTTGAAAAAATAGATTTCTTGCTTGAAATACTGATTCTTTTGTTTGCTCATCGAACCGCCTCAGGCTTTAATTATACCACCACAATTTTAAGAAAGGTAATAATTTGGTGCAGTAGCTAATGGTTCAAGCTCAAAACCAGCATAAGTATATAACTCTTGGATTATCTCTGGTTATTCTTTGGATTATCTGCGTTTTACTCAAGTTGCCTTATCCGTTCTGTTGCATATTGAACATAGGCTATATGATCAGATGAAGAAAGCTGGATAAATTTATTATAGGAATCAATTGCTTGTTCTCTATGACCTGCCTTCTCATAGGCGAGTGCCTGATTAAAATAGGCCTTGGCATACTGAGGGTCAATCTCTATTGCCTTCTTGAGTGAAGCTATGGCCTGGTTGTGTTGATTGATGTTGTTGTATGTAACACCCAAGTTATTATAGGCCTCTGTGTAGCCTGGATTAGCTGATATCGCCTTCTTGTATGAAGCTATGGCCTGTTCTTTCCTGTTGATAGCATTGTATACATTCCCCAGGTTATAGTATGCCGCTGCATAGTCTGGATTTATTCCGACTGCTTTTTCATACGCAGCTATGGCCTGATTGAATTGATTGATTGCCTCGTATACAACACCCAGATTATAATATGCCTCTGCATATTCTGGATTTAGCTCTATGGCTTTCTGATACGCCGCTATGGCCTGGTTGAATTGATTGATTGCCTCGTATACAACACCCAGATTATAATATGCCTCTGCATGGTCTGGTTTTAGCTCTATGACTTTCTTGATTGCTTTCTGATATGAAGCTATAGCCTCTTTGTGTTTATCGATCGCAGCGTATAGATTACCCAGATTATAATATGCCATTGCAAAATCAGGATTAATTGCTATTGCTTTTTTATATGCCTCTATTGCTTCCTTATTCTTATCAATGGCCCGGTATACATTACCCAAGTTATTATAGGCATCTGCAAAGTCTGGGTTGATTGATATTGCTCTCTTGTATGAAGCAATGGCTTCCTCATTATTGTTCATATCGTAGTATGCGTTTCCCAGATTATAATATGCCTGTACAAATCCTGGATTGATTTCTATAGCCTTCTTGTATGAAGTTATGGCTTGGTTATGTTTATTCATCGCATTGTATAAAAAACCCAGGTTATTATATGTGCCGGCATTATCTGGCTTTACCTTTATAGCTTTCTTGTATGTAGCTATTGCTTCTTCCTTTCTGTTGAGCGCGCAATAAACATTACCGAGGTTATTATACAGTTTTGGGCTATGGCTGACATATCTTAAGGCTCTTTCATAAAAGGCTACAGGCTCCCTCCAATAAATGTTCTGTATAATGGTAAGCTGAGCGTAAAAAACTAATATGCCTATAGTAAGGGCTGTAGTAAGCATTCTCAATTTCCTGCTTTTATACATATTTCCTAAACTCTTTGCTGAAAGAAGAAAGAATCCTATGGAGGGTAGATACAACCAGTGCTCAGCCATATAGGCATTGATCGGATAGAGATTGGATACAGGCAAGAGGGTTATAAAAAACCAAGATATGGAGAAAAATGCTAATTGATTTGTCTGCTTTTTTCTGAAGGCATAAACTAACAGCGAAATTAATATTATTGCTCCTAGTATGGCTTTGGGGTTAGTAAAGTTAAATGACTGATGAGCGTATTCCATATGCAGATTAAAGGGGAACAAAAGGAGCTTTAAATAACTGGCAATAGCCACAAAAAATCCTGGTAGCCTGTCAAATACGCTATTGCAGGAAGATATATGGGGGAGTATAGATTTTAAAAGGGTTATTCGCAATACAATATAGACAAGACCCAAACTTAGTATAGAGAGAAACTGAGTAGGTTTTATTCTCTTTTTAAAGCTGTAGTGATACAGTAATAATAAAATAGGCAAAATCAAACTATTCTCTCTGGAGAGAAGGGCTAATGCATAGCTGAATAATGAAAGTATGTAAAAGCGCGCTTTGTTTACATTCACCCCTTTTATATAAAAGACAAAACAGAGCAGCATGAATAAAAGGGATAAAGGATCAGAGCGACCTGATATATAAGAGATGGCTTCGGTATGTATAGGATGGACTATAAATAAAGAGCTTGTAACTAAAGAGATAAATCTATCATTGTAAAGAATATTAACCAACCAATAAATGCTTAAGGTTGCTAAGATGTGCAATAAGATATTGCTTAGGTGATAACCTCTTACATCTAGCTTCCACAGAGAATAATCTAGCATGCAGCTAAGCATCTGGAGGGGGCGGTAAGAATTATATTTTACTCCTGTGG
>JASFIK010000114.1:0-4624 GCA_050122705.1 Candidatus Omnitrophota bacterium
TAGAAGCCATGTCAGTTCATGACTTAAGCCACTTCATTGAAGACTTTGACTTATCCCAGTCCATATTTAACCTGGCCCAGAAGTTCCTGCTTTACTCAGGTCCACCTGCCACAGGTAAGACTGATTTACGTAAGACTCTCTTTGATCCTGAAGCCAAGACCGGTATCTATTCTCATTTAGTTGAAAGATTAATTTTATATCATACCAGAGAACCTAGACTAAAAGATGGCATCAGCGAAAAGGACGGTGTTGATTATCACTTCCGAGATGAAAAGATTTTAGCGAGACTGGAAGTCAAAGGAAAAGTCATTCAACGGCAAACCGAAGAAAGAATAATTGTGCTGGATGAAAAAGGAAAAATTATTACCACCCTGGTGAATAATCAGCTGCAGGGTTTAGCCATAGACGATTTTGAGGAAGAATTGGTTATCAATAAGGCTGACCTGGCAGATGACAAACGCGGT
Organism: Candidatus Omnitrophota bacterium; assembly: GCA_050122705.1. GTDB lineage: Bacteria > Omnitrophota > Gorgyraeia > Gygaellales > JAHJCI01 > JASFIK01. The sequence continues at coordinate 465 of JASFIK010000114.1, forward strand.
ATTATCCTTGATGCTGATAAGATAGTCTCTGAGACAGAAAGGACCATAATCATCAGGCGTCAGATTCGAGGTCTCTCTAGTGTATTCGGTGGGAAGAAATTAGTTATCCTTGAGGGCGGCTATGGCTGGTTCTATGCTTTAAAGAAGGATGCCCGCTACAGAGATAAGTACAAAGACGTCCTGGCGATATTCATTTTACCCTTCAATAATGACCAGGAGATTCAGGTCAGGGCCAATAACACCAAGATCATTGACGGGCTCCTTGGCAGGCCTGTAGAAAAGGCAGCTGCTTATTTGGAGATGTTTAACTTAATCTCCAAAATAAAAAGAGAAATAAATCTTGATGTCGATCATGGTTTTCTGCACGTTATCAGAAATTCAGCAGAGAAAAACGCAACTAATCTAACAGGCACGACCCCAGCAATCAACACCGCGGTTATTGAATCAAAACGTTTCTTGGATGATATATTTGTTGTTCCTTCACCGACCCTGGATAAAGAAGACATTGCTCAGATCAAGGCGCAAAGACAAACTCTATCAGAGAATGACATCGCTATTATCAAAGCCATGGCCTACGAGGTAAACAGAAGGATTATTGCAGATAGAGGAGAATTGAGGTTCTATCTAGCAAAGCGCGAGATGCCTGAGGGCGTTGAGGACAGGGAATATGACCGATACCAGAGGGTACTTGAGGGAGTGCGCCAGATTATTTGGAGGAATCAATATAAAGAGATAAGCGGTCTAATCCTGAGTAATCCTTGGGGTTGGACACAAGAGGCAAGAAATACCACTAAAATTAAGCTGATTAATGAATTTGGCCATGCCTTCTTTGCTCATGTGGTTAGAGCTATGCGAGATGCATCCAGGACTTGCGATCTGAAGACATGGCCGGAGAAAAAAGCGCAATCCCCAACCGGCCGCCAAACCAAAGAATCCTACTTAGCCAGGATAGCCCAACTTTCCTCCCAAGGCAGGGTACGAACAATCCCCAAGGATGAACTCAGATTTGAAATGACTCCTGAGGATATCCAGCGCTACTTTATATCTATTAGAGAGGTACTCACTGAGCGCAAACAATCAGTGGTTAACCCAGAGATTCTGTTTGAGGCAGCAAAACGCGCTCTTGCTATTGTAGGCAGAGCCTCTCAGGTTGAGGCAAGAATTGCCGTGCAACCTGGAACAATGAATCCACTTACCTATGGACACATTACTGCAGGCTTGGCAGCTATAATTGACAAGCAGATTAATCGGGTAATCTTAGTTAATGGCGGCACTGTTCCTGATAAGCCCTATGCTGCCTCAGCTGATATCAGGAATGAGATGGCTAATATCGCCACCCTTGACCCAGGCCTCTCTGACTGGTTACTGGTTACTCCCATCCGTGCCCAGGTAGTGGATATGTTTGAGTCAAGGGAAGCCTTATATCTGGCAGGAACAGAAGAGGTAGCAAGTAAACTGAGAGAGGAATTAACAACTGAGGTAGATAATATATTCGCTGAGCATCTGATAGATGCAGAAGAAAAAATAAAGGCCTTGGAAAGGATAAATTCCATTGATAGAGATGAACTCAGGCGTCGTAATATGGATATAGCAGCTTTTATCTGGCTATTTGTTGCTAACCCTAATGTTACTTGGTTCTATACTATTGGTTCAGATAAATTAATAGGCTATCACACTGAAAGAAATTTAATAGAATATACACTTCACGCATTAGGAGTAGAAATAATTTATGCTATGCGCGCAGGTAGCGGATATTCATTCGAAAAGCATATTAAACCATATATTTGGCTAAATCGCTTATGGAGAGAAGGATTATTTACTGCAGCAGTCACCCCGTCTTCTAAAGATTTATCAGCCACCCAGGTAAGATATGCCTTGGCATACAATGAGGATACAATTGACGAGATTCCTCTTTCTGAGATGTTCCCTATAGGTGTGGTTAACTACATCAGAGATAACCCTGAGCTCTTAAGCCTGTATCGTATTGAGTTCTTAGAGAGAGAAGCGAAAAAATTAATTAAGCAGAAAAGACCTCAAGAGGCAAATGCCAAATACCAGCAGGCAATCCAGATGATTGATCAGCTTACCTCAAGCGGCGCTACCACTACTGAGGCAAGCTTCCAGATATTAAGAGACAACCTAGTTAGCAAGTTAAAATATGCGGCACTAAATATTGTTTTTGTAAGTCCGGAGGTTGCACCTTTATCAAGAACAGGCGGACTCGGAGATGTAAGCCACGATTTACCTATTGCCTTGAATAAATTAGGAGTAAACATCACAATATTTACTTTGAAATATGAAAATATTGATACAAGCAAATTAGAATTTATAGATACAGTACAGATAATCATACATGGTGAAATAATCGGCCTGATAATATGGAGGACAGAATTAGAGGGGGTTACTGTTTATCTATTAGAGGATGATATAGGATATTCTTCAGGAATATATCAGGGCGATACTCTTCGTCAAGCCATTGTGCTTTGTGAGGGAACTTTCAAGGCAATAGAGAGACTACATCAAAGAGGTATTTTAGCTAAACCTAACCTTATGCATGCTAATGATTGGCAGGCAGGACTTATGCCAGTATTCCTAAAAACAAAATATGACCTACATCCGCTTTTTGCTAATTTAGTCTCTGTATTTACAATCCATAATCTTGCTTATCAAGGAGGTGTATTCAACAGATTCCCTGGATGGAGATTTGATGATTTAGGAATTGACGGCAAGCATTGGTTTGGCTTAGTTTCACCTGGTGATCCAGAGAGTTTTAATATCATGAGAGGAGCTTTATACCATGCCCATAAGATAAGCACTGTTTCCCAGACATATGCTCATGAGATTCTGGGGATTAAATATGGAGAGGGTCTTGATGGTTGCCTACGAGAGAGATTCTATGATTTAGTAGGCATTATAAATGGGATTGACTTGATTGGTAATGAGATCGAGACTCCTGAATTACGAACAGTTAATAAAGAAAAACTCCAGACAGAATTTGGTCTTCAGGTCAATGTGAATATTCCTGTTTTAGTCATGCCTATTTCCAGAATCACCTGGCAGAAGAATCAATTGATGACTTTAAGAGTTATTGAAAGATTATTGACAGAAACAGAAGGCGGCATAGAGTTTATCCTTACCGGTAAAGGGCATCCGGATGATAATTATTTATTTGAAGTGAGGCAATTAGCCCAGCGATTGGCTAATGATTGGCCAGGCAGGGTAGCATACCGTTTTACTAATGAACGCGATATCACGACAATGATGTTTAAGGGCGCTGATATCCTACTGATGCCTTCTCAATTTGAACCCGGCGGCTTAGCACAATTGGTAGCATTGTCTTATGGGTGTATCCCTGTAGTAAGGCGTACTGGAGGCCTGGCAGATACAGTACAAGAATTTAATCCTGCTACTGGAAAAGGAAATGGTTTTGCATTTGATAACGCTGACGATAATGAATTTTATGATGCAGTAGCCAGAGCATTAAGGCTTTATAGAAATCCTGACTTATGGCGCAGAATAATAGAGAATGCTCAATCTGAAGATAGAAGCTGGAAAAAATCCGCTGAGAAATATATTGAACTTTATTTGGCTGCTCTAAGAAGAGCTTTCCCTGACTCCTCCCGTCCCCTACCAGACCAGCCCATGCCATCAACACGCAAGGTTAATGCATCTGTAAGAACAGTTGGCTGGGATAGCAATAGGGTAGCAGCGGTTGGTATTGATTCAATAGAGGTAAGCTTAGCAGCTGGTTACCTAAGAAGCATTAACAGAGAAGATATGGCCTCATACCTTGAATACTTAGCAAGAGCAGGCCTTATTCGTGCTGGTCCATTTGAGGACTTCTTAGCTGCTACATATATGATAAACAGAACAGCTGAAGGCATTGCCCTAAACAATACCCACCCCATCCACAACAACCCAATTGAACGAGCTGCCTCACTCATTCATGAGATAGGTGCAACTAAGAGATTTAACCTCACCCACATAGAAAACACCCAAAGAGAAAAGGCGTTTAAAGAATCACTTTCTGGCAAGCAAACCAAAGAATCCTACTTAGCCAGGATAGCCCAACTTTCCTCCCAAGGCAGGGTACGAACAATCCCCAAGGATGAACTCAGATTTGAAATGACTCCTGAGGATATCCAGCGCTACTTTACTGC
>JASFIK010000115.1:0-4575 GCA_050122705.1 Candidatus Omnitrophota bacterium
TAATGGTCAGGACGTTTGGTTAGATGGAGCTAGTAACTGGAACATTGATTTTGATTCAATAGCCGATGATTCATTAAGAATTCGGCAAGGTGGTGTAACACTGGTGACGATTGATGATGACACCAGCGGTGGCAACGTCGGCATCGGGACAACGAATCCGGGGCAGAAGTTAGAGGTCAACGGAAACCTCTATATGAGTGGTGGGGATATCTTAACAGATAGATGGCTTACTGGATCTGGCAATACTTTAATCGGCGAGAATGTGGCAGGAGCAGGGAATCTCGCTCACAGCTCAGGAAGTGATGGATGGTATAATACCGCACTAGGATATAATGCGCTATACTCCAACACCACAGGTTTTCACAATACTGCAGTAGGATGGAATGCCCTAGAAGATAACACTACAGGCTACTACAATACTGCAATAGGTTCCCAAGCTCTCATGAATAATACGGGGAGTTTTAACGTGGCTGTAGGATACGCCGCTTTAGATTCTCTATCTAGTAATAGTGATAATGTGGCTGTAGGTACTCAAGCTCTCAGAGGCCTTTTGAGTGGCGGGGGTAACGTATGTGTAGGCGGTGATGCTATGACCGATCTTACTACTGGAAGTTCCAACGTAGGAGTAGGTTATGGTGTATTGGACAATATAACAACAACCTGTTGTAATACAGCTGTTGGTTTTCGGGCAGGATTAGGTGTTAGTGCTAATACCTTTTCTGATAACTCATTATTCGGCTACCAATCAGGTCTTGGGTTAACCGTGGGTAACAATAATGTTTTACTTGGTTATAAGTCCGGAGACTCTATTACTACCGGTAGCAATAACATCATTATCGGCTATGATGAGGATACACCTACTGCCACTACATCCAATCACCTCAATATCGGCGGGGCGCTTTATGGGGATTTATCTACCGGCAACATCGGCATCGGAAAAACGGATCCGAACAGGCAATTATCGATAAAGGGAGATAATGGAATTGGCATTATCCATAGCAATGATCAAGCTAATTATATTTATACAAATACTAATGGACAGCTCGTTTTTGGCTCGCAGAGCTCAGATGACTATATCTGGATGGATGATGATACTGGCGACGTCGGCATTGGCACATCGAATCCGGGTTCGAAATTAGAGGTTGCCGGAACAAGCTCAACTATCTCTAACTCCACGGGAGACTTAACGATTACGCCTGCAGGCGACCTGATTATTAGCTCAGGTAATGTCGGCATCGGCACAACCAACCCAACAGCAACATTGGAGATTAACGGAAACATCAAAGCGGATTTAAATGATGTAACTAACAGCAATGCCCTTTATGCTACAGGCACAGGAGCAGGCGCAGAGATTGGGTATGATGTTGCTGAGCTCTTTGAAGCAAATGAAGAGGTTGAGATCGGAGATGTTTTGGTAATTGATGAAAACGGAAAGCTGAAAAAGAGCACAAAGAGTTATGATTCAAAAGTGGCAGGTATTGTTTCCGGAGCACCGGCCATACTCTTTGAAGGAGGTCAGCTTCAGATTGCTCCCGAGCCTTTCGAGTTTAAAAGTGGCGTGAAGCCGCCTCTGGCTTTAGCTGGCAGGGTATATGTAAAGGCAACTGCAGAGAATGGTTTGATTAAACCAGGAGATTTGCTTACCACAAGCGATAGGCAGGGCTATGCAATGTTGGCCAAGGAGCATAAACCAGGTACTATCTTAGGTAAGGCCTTGGAAAATTTGAATGAGGGAGAAGGCAGAATCTTAGTTTTAGTTACTTTACAATAAGATAGATTTTTATAAATCCAGGAAAAGTGGAGAGAAGATGAAAAAGCAAATTTTGTTGTCTGCAATTATACTGACCGTGATGCTCCTCTTACCAAAGCCATCACTTGCCAAACAGACATTTCACTGGGTCAATCCGCAAGAAATTAATATAACTGCTACCGGCTGGCAGACCTATGACTTGGATGATTACATCTTTGGATTAGGCTCAGACGTAACCGGCGTGATGCTGCACATATTTACTGATCCTAGTACTACGCGTACCTTTAATTTGCGTAAATACGGCTCAAGTGATAATCGGCCGCGTGAACAATATTTTGACGCTCATCTCTGGGGGATAACCGGAGTAGATTCAGAGCATCGGTTCCAGATATACACTAATGATACAGACTTTCGCCCTTATGTAATAGGTTATACTACCACGGGGGTGACCTTTTTTACCAATGCTACTGAATTTGGTGGTAGTATGACTGCTGGCAGTTGGCAGGATATAGATACCTCCAGTATTGTACCCTCCAACGCTATTGGATTAATCTGGGAATATTCTTATTCCGGAAGCGCATCAGACCCTTATGGTTTTCGAAATAATGGTAGCAATGACACGGTTTCAGCAAGAGGCACATATCAATCCTGGGCAATTATTGGTTGTGACTCAAGCCAAATATGCGAGGGATATAAAGACAGTACGAGTATGGACTTCTGGCTTATTGGCTATATAACTGACGGAGCCGTATTCCATGTGAATGATATTGACCGCAGTATCAACAGCAATGAAGGCACTTGGCAGGATATTACCTGTAGTACCGGGGCCGCGGGAGTATTTATATGTATTCATACCAGCGACAACTATGATCATGGTTTAAGAAGAAAGACAGACTCTGCATTCGATACTGAGGTATCCAGGCCTGTCTATACTGATTGGGCTTTTATCGGAGGTGATGCAAATTACCAGATTCAAGGAAGGACCGATGATCCTTCATTTAGGACAGATTATTATGAAGTGGGTTATGCCACCTCGCCTTTTAGCGTAAAAGCCGAAGGCATAGAAGCCGAGGCAATCGAAATCGACTAACCTCAGGGACACCCTTTCATCCAATCGGGGGACACCCTTTGTGCTGAATACAAGGGTGTCCCCTTTTGTTTGTAATCAGAGTTGAAAAGGTTACGAAAAAAATCTCTTGTAATATCTATAAGTGTTAATATAATATAAGTTAAATAAAGACATAAGTTAATGAGCTAAAGCAGCGATATAACTTATTGCGGATGTGGTTTGTCTACAGGGGGAGATAAGAAGATGGAACGCCTACCGGTTTTATTAATTGAGGATAAAAAGGAAAACAGCGACCTGATTAGTAATGTGCTTAAGCAGCATGGCTATACAACCTGGGTTAGCCCCACGATAGAGGAGGGGCTGGAGATGCTTAAGCAGAGGAGTTTTGCCATAGTCTTAACCGAGATTAAGATTTCTTCTCTTGCCAGCCGGCAAATAGTAAAGAAAATCAAGGCAACTGACCCAAGTGTAGCTATTGTAGCAATTACTCCTTATAATCTAATCTCTGATGCAATTGATATGATGGAAGAGGGGGCTTTTGGTTATATTACCAAGCCGTTTAATCCCTCAGAGATGCGCATTGTTATGGAGCATGCAATGGAGCAATACCGCCTCAAGCGTGAGGCAGGGCAAAAGAGTTATTATCATCAGCTGTCTTTAGTGGATGGCTTAACCGGGCTGTACAATCACCGCTATCTATATGATGTTTTAGGCGAGGAAATGCATAAGGTCAGGCAGCACCCCCAGCACATAAGCATCCTGATGTTTGATATTGATAATTTTAAGAAATACAATGATACCAATGGTCACCAGGCAGGCGACCAGCTACTCAAGGATTTATCCAATTTGGTTAATACATCTTTGCGCGGCAATGATATGTCTTTTCGCTACGGCGGAGAGGAATTTGTAGTGTTTCTACCGCATACGCAAAAGCAAAATGCGGCCTTGGTTGCTGAACGCATCCTAAATTTAGCCAGGCTCCATCTACCTACTACCATTAGTATTGGGGTAGCGGGTTTTCCTGAAGACGGGGACAATACTGATGAGTTGATTGCCAAGGCAGACCAGGCATTATATAAAGCAAAGGCAGCAGGAAAAGACCAGGTTTGCATGGCTTAATCAAATTCTTATGGGTACATTTACTGCAGTTCTCATAATGCTGATTGCTACTGCTGGTCCTTCAGCAGTTATTGCCACTGTAGGGTTTGCAGCAGTAAAAGCCTTGGGACGAAACCCCTCAGCAGCGCCGAGAATCTTTATCTCAATGATTCTTGCGTTTATCTTTGCCGAGGCAATCGCAATAGTAGCGTTATTAGCGATTATGAACATCTTTCGGTAATCATGCATGCAATTATCCGTAATGTACAACGTGTGTTATTTGACGGGTTTGTAAAAGAGGTGGTCTTGCCAGGTGAAGACGGAGAATTCTCAATATGGGACTTTCACCAGACCCTGCTTGCGTGTCTTAAAGAGGGCGATGTTATCTTAGGTTTAGGCAAAGATATGCCCAAGAAGGTAGTGCATATAAATTGCGGAGTAGCAAAGTTTGAACGCAGCGAATTAGCGATTATGTGTCTATGATCTTACAGTTAATTCTACTACAAGTTATAACCCTGGTAGTAATCATCCTTATCCTGCGACGCATATTTAGCGGCCATATAAATAGCACATTGAATAATCTACAGGCCCTGTATCAGGATAATCTCCAGAGGCAGGAGGTACTGAATGAGGAGATTGCTAAGGCCAAGGTATTTCG
>JASFIK010000116.1:0-4448 GCA_050122705.1 Candidatus Omnitrophota bacterium
ACTTGTTAAGTTGAGCTAAATAATTTACAAAAATCCTCTTTTGGCCTGACTTTTCGCTTAACAAATTATCTAACCATAAAATTTTATCTTCTATCTCTTTAAGTTCTTTTTTGAGAATAGGCAATTCTTTAACAGGAGGAGCCACTTCAGCAAGATTTATCTTGTGCTTATCTACCCAGGAGACAACTGCTATATAATAAATTCTTCCCTGTCTTTTTATAACCACTACTGTGTTTGTCTTACTTAAGATTGATAACTCCTTCTTGCTGCACTTATAAAGCCCTATATATATACCCTGCTTGGATAACTCCTTGAGGCTGTTTGCGGAAAACTCGCCCCAATCCTGATACCAGGCTATACTCCTTTTAATATCCTCTTTTTCCTGTAAATAATTCTGCCTTTGTTTATCCCAGGTAATTATTTGGGTTGCTAAAGATAAAGGATTTGTCTTATCTATGTGCGTTTCTTGTTTTCCCGATAAGGAATGTCGGGAGGTTATCAACAAAGCGTTTTGTATATCTTGTATCTGTTGTTCTAACAGATCCATAGTGGATGAGGAAGGGGATTTTATATATTTTATATGTAACAGGCCCTGCGCTCTTAAATGCAAAAGAGCTTCCTCTCTGTACTTATCCAAAACAACCAGGCTTACCTTCTTCATGGGCACAATCATAGGCTTACCAATTCTCTTCTCTGTTCTATCTTAGCTTTAGCAATCTTACCCCTTACTACCCCCGCAGTCTGTAAATCTCCCAGATGAATCTGTATCACTCGGATATTCTCTTTGGCCTCAGGGATTTTCACCTTTTCAAAAAGGTTAACCCTTTGAGTGGTAATTCTTAACTCCTCTTGCAGGATAAGCCTCTGCTTCTGGAAGATTAATCGCCTTGCTTTTTGGTTAATTATCTGTTTTAAGACTTCGATTGCCTGATCAACCCACAAGGGAATTATTAAATAATCATATCCCTGCTCCTGGAAATCTACACTCACAAATAAGGGAATATCTATTCCCGCGATATTGCCCGTATCGGTATTTATTTGCTTCAATTTAATCAGATTCAACAAATCTATGTTTTCGGCAAAAACATCTACCCACTGGTTAACTTCCTTCTGAAAGGCATTTATCTGAGTATTGAGCTGCGCAATATGATTATTCGCCCTATCAATCTCCACCTGCAGTTGTTGCTTCTTAAGCTGGAGCATAGGAAGGTAGCGATCGAATCTCTTTAAGGAATCTCTCTGGTTTTTTAACTCGCTCTTAGTAAGATTTATTTTGGGCATCCTATTTTTTAGGCCAGAATTTCTTAATCAGCTCGCTGCGGAAACCTGTCTCCTCAGGAAGAAAGCATTGTGATAAAATGCTCCAACCATTATCTAAAGCCTGCTCCAGGGGAATATTGACTGATAAATCCATTAATTGCTCTTCAAACATTAAACCGTATCTTAGGAGTTTTTTATCCCAAGAGCTCATTCTAAAACCCATCGATCTTTTCTCTTTGGTTTCTCTAAACTGGGCATAGAGCTGAATCATCCCATCCATGATTGCCCGATGATCATCCCGGCTCTTCTTATTCACCAGTTGCTTTAGGCGGCTTAAAGAACCAAAGGGCTCAATCCTGCCTCCCCTTAAATAGAATTGCCCTTCAGTAATATACCCTGTGTTATCAGGTATGGGATGGGTCACATCATCTCCTGGCATAGTAGTAACGCTGAGTGTAGTAATAGAACCCGCGCCCTCAAAATCCACTGCCTTTTCATAACGAGCTGCTAACTGGCTATATAAATCTCCTGGATAACCCCTATTGGAAGGCACCTGTTCCATAGTTATGGATATTTCCTTTAATGCATCGCAGAAATTAGTCATATCAGTAAGCAAAACTAATACCCGCTTATTTTTTAAGGCAAAACCCTCAGCAACTGCCAAACATAAATCAGGTACCACGATTCCCTCAACTATTGGGTCAGCGGCAGTATGGATAAAAAATATCGAGCGATTTAAAGCTCCTCCTTCCTCCAGGGTATCGCGGAAAAACATATACTGGTCATATTTTAAACCAATGCCTCCCAGGATAAGCATATCCACCTCAGCCTGCAGAGCGATTCTTGCAAGAAGTTCGTTATACGGTTCACCGCTAACCGAAAATATTGGCAGCTTCTGCGATTCGACTAAAGAATTAAATACATCTATCATTGGTATGTTTGTTCTAACCATATTGCGGGGGATTATTCTCTTTGCCGGGTTAACTGCCGGTCCTTTAATCTCAATAAGATTCTCAACCAATGCTGGTCCATTATCTAAGGGTTGACCACTGCCGTTAAAAATCCTACCTAACATATTGTCTGAAAAGGCGACCTGCATTGGATGACCAAGGAATCTCACCTCATCTTGGGTAGATACGCCCCTTGTACCGGCAAACACCTGTAGGAATACAGAGTCATTTTCTAATTTTATCACCTGAGCAAGGGATTTACTCTGTTGGGTAGATACCTCAGCTAACTCTTCATAGGCTACATCTTTAGCTTTTACCATAATCACATTACCGGCAATGCTTAATATTTTACTGTATACCTTTTTCATGGCTGCTGTCCTGGGCTATAAATTTATCGATATCCTTTTCTTGATTATGAAAATCAGACGAATCCCATGGTTTATAATTCCAATCAATGAATAACTGCCTTAAGGAGTAAAAGAATTGCCTGGCTTTATCTTTATCCGGAAAAGGCAAATTTGCCTTTAATACACCGATCACCTTAGCAAATACATATTCTTGCCTTTGGGCAGGAGTCTGGGCATCCACCTTGTCAAAGGCATTCTGCTGTAAATAAATACTATCCAAAAATTCACTTTTCAAATAAATTATAAAATCTTCGATTGATGTGCCCTCTTCTCCTACCACCTTCATCATTTGGTTAATCTCATTTCCTTTAAACATAATATCGCGGGCTAAATCCACTAAATCCTGCGGGACAAAGCTGCTATACTTACTCCAGCTATCTAATGGGTCTATAGAAGGAAACTTCCGGGCATTCGCCCTGTCTCTGGATAAGCCGTGGAAAGCACCTACTACCTTAAGGGTTGCCTGGGTAACTGGTTCCTCAAAATTGCCTCCAGCAGGACTAACCGTTCCTCCAATAGTCAGGCTGGCTTCCTTTTCATTAATCAACTTGACCTTGCCTGCCCGTTCATAAAAACTGGCGATATGCGACTCAAGATAAGCTGGATATGCCTCTTCTCCGGGAATCTCCTCAAGTCTTCCAGAAACCTCTCTCATTGCCTGTGCCCATCTTGAGGTTGAGTCTGCTAATAACAAAACATCCAATCCCATCTGCCGATAATATTCTGCTAAGGTGGCTGCGGTATACACTGATGCCTCTCTAGCAGCTACCGGCATAGAACTGGTATTACAAATAATAATCGTCCTTTCAATTAATGATTTACCGCTGCGCGGGTCAATTAAATTAGGGAATTCCCTTAAGGTCTCCACTACCTCGCCTGCTCTTTCCCCGCAAGCAGCAATAACTACAATATCTATCTCTGCATACCGGCTGATTATTTGTTGTAAAACGGTTTTGCCTGAACCAAAAGGGCCGGGGATGCAATAAGTACCTCCCTTAACTATTGGGAAAAGGGTATCGGTAATCCTTACCCGAGTTACCAAGGGCTCCCGGGCAGGAAGCTTTTCTTTATAAGCCTTAATCGGCGTCTTTACCGGCCAGGTAAAAACCATATCCAGCTCTTGGGAATTCCCCTGCTCATCCTTAAGGGTTGCGATGATATCCCTGGTTTTATATTTTCCTTGAGCAACAATTTTTTCAACTGTATATTCGCCAGCGAAATCAAAAGGAACCATTATATAATGCTTAAATATCCCTTCTGGCACAAAACCCAAAAATGCCCCTGCGCTAACTTTATCTCCCTTTTTTGCCAAAGCACTAAATTCCCATTCCTTTTCAAAATCTAAAGCATCGCGGAATACTCCTCGCTTTAGGAAAAAACCAAATTCCTCAGCTAGCTCTACCAATGGGTTTTGCAGACCATCATAAATCTGACCCAGTAATCCCGGCCCAAGTTGAACAGCAAGCATCTGACCAGAAAACTCCAACCTATCTCCCACCTTAATGCCTTTGGTGCTTTCAAAAACCTGTAGATATGCAGTATTGCCCCTGATTCTGATTACCTCTGACATTAGCCGCTCTTGGCCCAAAACCACAAAACCCACCTCGTTCTGCTGCACGCTCCCGGTGAAGGAAACCGAAATCATATTCCCGTTAATTCCAGTAATCAGACCGATATTCTTACTCATAATTCCACCGCAGAATAAATCTCAAACCTTTGCTTTCCTTTCTCTTTATCAAAACTGACCAGTCTTTCCAATATTTGTAATTTTAAATAATAAATTATCAGGGAATCCAAATCAAAAAAATGCTCTACCTCCTGTTCGCTAAGA
>JASFIK010000117.1:0-4436 GCA_050122705.1 Candidatus Omnitrophota bacterium
CCTATACTAGTATGATAGGTATTACTACCGGCATGTAAAACGCCGTATATTCCAACCATAAGAAAACTTAAGATCAATATGCTGACTAAAACCTCAACTAAGATAAATCCTTTCATGAGTCGGTTATTAATGTCTGTAATTGCCTTTGTCTGATTCTTCCATTGCGATCATTCCAATTTACACTCACCATAATTCCTAAGGGATTGCCGCTTTGAAAAACACTTGTATCTATAGACTCGTTTTTTAGCAAAACCAGATTTTTAGATGAAATATCTGCTGTATCCCAATCCCAACTCCCTCCTATAATTGCCGGCTCAAGGCTAATAAAGTCTGAATCCTTAATCTCCTCCAATATATATTGAGCATGCGACATGGCTAAAGTAAGGTTACGGGTAGAATCGTTTAAGAACAAGCAATTTACATAAAATTCCAATAGCCCGCATAGTGCAAAAACCAGGATAGCGGTTGCAAAAAGCAACTCAGTTAGGGTTAAGCCTTTTTGACTTTTCTTAATCGTAGACATGTTTGTGCATCCTTAGGTAAGGTGCTTGGAAGAATTCTTGAGAGAATTGGTCCTGATATAATTATTTATAGCTATTTTGTTATCCTTATCTAAATCAAAATCCACACCTATCTTCCAAGAATTTTCTTTTGTTTCTTTACTGCACCAGGCAACCCGCGCTTTTACCTGAACCGTATCTTCGAAAAAAGGATAATCTAGAATAAGCTCTGTGGGTTCATCAATCTGTAGTGAACAGGTCACTAGCCCGCACAGGCCGCCTGCAGATATATTCTCTAACTTTATTCCAATCATCGAAGAACTATTTAAAACCATCACTGCATGAATATTTACTATCCCTCTTCTATATTTTCTCTTTTTATGGGTCCCGTTATTATCATGGTCTCCATTATTATCAAATCCATTATTATAATATTTATCAATCGCCCTTTGAATCTCTGAGGGGGTGGCAATAAATGTACGTAGCTCTCGTTTACAAATTGCTTTTACATCTTTGAGTGCCTGGGTATTCAGCGGATCAGATATGGCTATATTAAGGATATAGCTCATGCTCTCAATCGGAACGAGAATATATTTGCGTGCGACTTCAGCAGGAATCAGACGGATAACATTAGGGTCAATTTCATAGTTATCAATGGGAAGATAGGGAAAGGAATATTGAGCAGATACAGCGCGCAGAACATCCTCTTCAGTAGCAAATCCTAATTTTATTAATGCCTCACCGCTTGAGATGCGATTTTTACCATTATCTTTATGAAGAGCGAGTGTATCTTTATGAAGGCTCAATGCCTGATTGAGCTGATCTTGATTAATTGCACCGAATTCAATCAGTATTTCACCTAAGCGTTTACTTAAGGTCTTCCTAAAAATGAAACTTTTCTCCATTTTTTCCATCCTCAACAAATTGAATCATATGCCCAACTCGAAAAACCCCTTCTTGCTCTTGGCCTTGTATTCTCACCTCATCTTTGGAAATATTTATTATTTTGCCGCTGCAAATAGATTCATTAAGACAATAAATCTCATTGCCTACCACTATATAAGAGTAATCTTGGGAATAGACAATACCATTAATTTTACAAGGTTGCGGGTTTAGGCTACTTAAAAGATTTGCGTTTGCTCTTTTAAACGAAGCAATTTTTGTTGAGGCGCCTGTATTATTCGCCACTAGCCATGTGGCACAAATTAAAATCGTAATTATTAAAATGGTTTTACTTAAATAACCAGTGACTTTTCTTGCGGATACTTTACGTTCTCTCTTAGGCTTCTTAATTTCCACAACATCGCTGGGGGGGAGATTTTCAACTGTTTGGAGTGATAGGTCGCTTTTGCACCAAACACAAATCGCGACTTCACCGCTATTTTCCACTCCACATTTATGACACTTTATATTCATTTTTCACCACGTTTTTTTAGAGCTTACAAAAGAAAGCGCTTTCTATCAAGGACAAAAATTAAAGCCACGAATTTTTCAATCCGTGGCCGTATTCTAAAAATCCCAAAATTTGCTTTTGTTGTAGAAGTATAACATAATTTTTGTTGATTGTCAAGTTGATGACAGAAATTTCTAGATTTTACTTACAGGTTATTAAAAAAGAAAATATTTATCCTCTACTCAAACCCTCTGCTAAAACAATTGGTTTTTTATTCCGATTACTATCTGGTAAGGTATTTGAGGTGAGACAAAATTCAATAATCATACTTCTCTGCTTCGAGTAATTGGATTGGAATTTAAATTGACGATGCAGTATATAATCCTAATCCAAAACCCTTGATTTGTCAAGCACTTTTATCACTGTTAAAAAAATATCAACTTTTGAGAATTCCACTTTCCCTGGCAGGGCCCTTAACTTATCTTTATCATTGCTCTTTCTTGATTGCTCTTTCTTGTGCTGAAAAATATTTTTAGTGGGCTTATCCAGTGCAATCTTAAGTTTTCAAAGCGCAGTTTTCCCTTTTGAATGTTAATACACAGCATATTTAATACCATCTGAAGACAATTATTGCATATAGTCATAAGTATTTGATTTTATTACACTTAAGTGCCTAAAAAGATATTCAAAATTATTAACTATAGCCATGGTAAGACAAAAGTGTTTATTTAGATAGACAATTGAAGGAAAAACTATACAGCGATGAAAAAATTGACTTAAGGCGAGTTTTAGTAAGGATTAAATGCCGGGGATTAAATGCCGGGTAGGTAAAGGGATTATTGGCCCATCGCCATCTTCTTAAATTCGGCAATGGCTTGTTTATCTTCTTCTGCTATCTGCACAAAAGATATTCCTAAACGATATTCATCTTTTGCTAACAATTTATTATAACGTACCTCTCCGATTATTTCTATTGTCTTAACTCGCTCAACTTTATCAGTATAAAGATTCATTAAAGTAAATTTTAAAGAAAGGATAGTCAATGCCGGAATGTCGCAATTTGTCAAAATCGCCATTCCTATCTCACTTAAATCTATCATCCTTGCCTTGACTTCTTTATCGTCAATCCACATGTTGGATTCTGTGGGCCTGTCTACCTTATAGACAACAAAAAAATCAACTTTTACTCTTGGGGACTTTCTTCTCTCAGGTCCCTTATATGTGTTATCCATACCTTCTATCTCCCAATGTAACTAAAATCATATTAACAGGGGTTTATTGCCCATGCGGCTTTTGCTCAATATTGATGTAATCATCAAAGGTAAGGGGTTGGCCTAATTCCTGTTTTACTACGCGAGTCCGGTCTGGAACATACGGATGAGTGCGGATATATGATTTTGGACGCGCGGGCTTACGTCGAACATCCTCTTGTAGTTTACTCAGAAAAGTTAACATCCCTTCTGGATTATAACCAGCACGCTTAGCATAGCGGGCGCCTAATTGGTCGGCCAAGAGCTCATCCTCGCGAGAATAACCAGCGACTATCTGACTAAATGCGATATCTGCTCCGGTAACCAGATTCCCGCTCTGGGGCGCCTGAGCCATTAAAATTCTTAAAAAACTATACCCCATCATTGCCTGAAGCTTCTTAATACTATGACGGGCAACAATGTGGCCTACCTCATGCGCCAGGACACAGGCTAATTCATCATCATTTTCTACCTCATCAATTAATCCGCGGTTAACATAAATAATCCCTCCGGGAAGAGCAAAGGCATTTATCTCCTCGTCTTCAATTACCTTAAAATAGTAATTAATTTCTTTCCGGTCGCAAACCTGGGCAATCTTCTTTCCGATATCCTCAACCCGCTTCTGAATTAAAGGGTCATCAACTAATTCATGCTCTTTCTCTACTGCCTTGGCAATTGAATGCCCCATTTTAACTTCCTTATCAGTGCTATAAATAATCCATTCCTCTTGCTGGGTAGCTAAATTATATTCGGTAACACAACCTCCCAAGCCAAAACCGCCACATGTCAATAATAAGGTAAGCAATAAATTGATTTTAATTTTCTTAAGCATCTGATAAAGCTTAGCCAAGGGAAGCCCAATCACATTAGAGAAACAGCCCTGGATTCGAGTAATAAATAGAGCGCCCCTGCCTTGAATATCAAAGCTGCCTGATTTATCAAGAGGAGATACGCAAGAAAAATATTTATCAATTTCCCGGTTAGTTAACTTGCTCATATAGACCTTGGTTTTAGCATAATCCACCTGGGTAATTTTCTTATCCAGGTCAATTACTACCAAGCCAGTATAAACCCAACAAGTCCCACCAGATAATCTCTTTACAGCTTGCCTTGCCTGCTTAAGGCTCTTAGGCTTGCCAAATATCTTACCTGCCTGTACAGTAATTGTATCTGCACCAATAATTATACCAGATTCAACTCTCCTGGCAATGCTCTTTGCTTTACTTAAGGCATTATTCTTTACTAATTGACTAAAAGAAGTCAGAGGAGCCCTTTTTTCAGTTATCTTGCTGG
>JASFIK010000118.1:0-4368 GCA_050122705.1 Candidatus Omnitrophota bacterium
ATCTCCAAGATAAAATTATTTATCCGACTGACCAGATAATTATAAACCACGAATGCAGGAATAGCAACCACTAAACCGGCCACTGTGGTTAACAACGCCTCCCATATTCCTCCGGCCAGGTCTCCCGGAGATACTGGTTGCAACGTAGTAGATTTAGACTGGATTACCTGGAAACAGCGCACTAATCCGACTACTGTGCCGAGCAACCCCAATAGAGGCGAAATATGCGCAATCGTAGCCAGGGCAGTCATATTCTTTTCTAAAAGCGGCTCTTCGTATAAAGCCGCATCTTCAATTGCCTCTTTAATCTGCACACGCCCGCGGTCATACTTAAGAATCCCTGCTTTTAAAATTCGGGAAATAGGATTTCTTTTCATCTCGCAAATCTCCAATGCCTCTTTTATCTGGTGGCGTTTCATTTTATCCAAAATTCTATTGAGAAACTGACGTGTGTCAATCTGTATCCTGCGCATATACCAGATACGCTCGATAATTATTGCTAAGGCGAACACCGAACAAAGTAGTATTGGCCACATTAATGGGCCGCCTTTTAAGAATATCTGCCACATATTTATTTCTCCTTTCTTCAGTGAGTCCACAATTTACGGAAGATAGTGAACGTAAATTGTTTTGGCGAATTGACCCCCAACGTTTTGTTTCGGTTTGTTGAACGCAGTGAAACAAAACGAAACAGTGGGGGCAAATTCAGACATAGAACTTAACTTCGCTATCGCTCGCTAAGTTCTGTCTTCATTTGACTGTCAATCCAAGTTAATCTCTCTTGTGCATACTTTGCCTCCTCAACATCCATTGAGGCAACCTTTAAATAAATATCCCTGGCAGCCAGCCAATCCTCCTGATTCTCATAAATCTGGGCGCCGCTTAAATAGGCCTTAACGGTTAATTGCGCATCCATCGGGTATAAGTAAGGAATCTTAAGATATTCCTCGATAGCTTGATGATAATCCCTATGCGTTTCATAAGCCTGGGCAATCTTAAACTGTAGACTTGCTGCCTCTTTCATGGAAAGCAAAGATATTGCCTCCTGATAAAAACGAATCGCCTGGATAAAATCACCCTTCTGTTCATAAATGCGCGCAATCTTAGGATAAATCAAACCTGCCAAAGCAGGAGACTTCTTGATTGCTTCTTGATAAGTAAATTCGGCTTCATCAAGCTTAGCCTGCTCAATCAAAATATCAGCAATCACAATACCTGCCTGTGCCAACAGATCCCTTGAACCAATCTCCATTACCTTTTGGAGATTCTCTATTGCCAAGTCAAGCTCACCCTCCTCCCGCTCAAGCAGCCCGAGGGAATAATAAGCATCAGCAACCAAACTACTCTGCGGAAAGTCTCTGATGATGGTAGAAAGATAGCGGCGAGAAAGCTCAAAATCACCTTTGCGGGAATAATACCCCCCTAACCAATAGGTTACCTCAGGGTTTAAGGTTGAATCAGGATATTTAGCGCGCAGTACATTAAACCTGCGCAGTGCCTCTTTTTCATTGCCCATCTGATAAAAACAATCGGCGATTTCATATTCTGCCTTCTGCTTCTGGCTTATTTTTCCCTCCCCTGATTCGCGGATAACCTCTTGAAAAACATCCAAGGCCTCTTGGTATTTACCCAGATTATAATAACTTGTGGCTAAAAGATATAATGCATCTACCTCTAATTCTTGATTATTTAAATCTGGCAGGTGTTTTTCAAGGGTTACCTGAGCCCCTTGGTAGTTTTGTTTTTGAAAAAAGCCGAGTGCTAAGCTATAAATCGCCTGGGTCTTGAGTTTTGATTTAGGAAAATTGAGCAATAATGTCCTTAAGGCAATAATTGCCTCATCATATCGGGAAGAACGCAGGCAGGCTATCCCTAATTGATACTGAACATAATCTACATAAAAGCTATCTGGATAATCCTTTAGGATTTGGTCATAAACCTGAATTGCCTTCTCATACTCCTCAGTATCTTGATAGGCATCTCCTACTTGACATAAAGCAGTGACCTTAACAATCTCATCTGAGGCAAAAGAGGCTGCCTTTTGAAACTCATCAATCGCCTGTTTAAACTGACCATTTTTCAAATAAGCCCAAGCCAACTCATAATATAATTCATCTAATAATTGGGGAGATAACCCCTCTTGGGCAATACTCTGTGCTTGCTGATAAACCGCAACTGCTTCTTTGTATTGGCCTGAATTATAAAGTGCCTTGCCCTCACCAAGGTAGGCTTGCATTTTTATGGGTGGCTGGGTTGATATTTTTTTTAACTCGGACCAAACTGCTTGAGCATTCGCAAAATCCTCTATCTCTGTAAATAAATTGGCTTTTGCTAAGAGTAATTCTTCTTGCTGCCTATCGGTTAAACCCTCAATAACTATGCTTTCCAGCAAATCCTTGGCCTCAACATATTTCTTTAATTTAAGGTAACACTGGGCAAGGCGCAATTTAGAAAAAACTGATATCTCTTGGTCAGGAGAGCTATTAAGGGCGAGTTGGTATCGCTCGATGGCTTCTGTGAGATTGTCCAACTGGAGACTATGCTCAGCAAGAAAAAAATGAATTGAGCTGGTATAGGTAGTATCAGCGGGATATTTCTTCTGAAAATTTGCAATTTCTTCATTTAACCTCTGGTAATCTTCCAGCCTATATAAACAATCTAAATTTTTAGCTTGGGAATTTTTGGCTAAAGGATCGTCGGGAAAATCACTGATTACTTTAGTAAAGTCGTCGATTGCCTTATGATATTGGCCTAATTCAAACAAACACCATCCGCGCGAATAATAAGCGTGTACGCGAAGGGCTGAATCAGGGAATCGATCAATAATCCTTTGGTAGAAGGAAATCGCCTTGCTAAAGTCGCGCCCCGCAAAATGCACCTCGCCAGTCCAATAAAAAACCGCATCAATTATTGGCTCGGCGTTCGGATCATGAGACAGTTTTTCTAATTGCGCAAGGCAGGCAATAAATTCATTCTGCTGAAAATAACACTGGGCAATATATAGATTTGCCTCTGGGATTTTTTGACTTTGCGGAAAATTGGTTAAAAAGCGCTGCAAAAGATTCAGGGAAACCTCATAAAACCCATCTGCGTAGGCTTTCTTGGCCACATAAAGCGCCTCTTCTTCTTGATTATTCTCTTGCCCAAATAAGGCTGGGGAAAACAATAAGATGATAATCAGGAGAGTGATTGATTTGGACATACTAAATATATAAATTTTTAAGTTGTTCTACAGAACCAGCCCACACATCTGGCCGTAATTATCTTAACACTATTAGCCGATTATTTCAATGCCTTCTTTAAAAACTGAGCGGTGTAGGAATCTCTTATTTTAATTATCTCTTCTGGGCTACCGCAGGCAATCACCCTACCCCCTGCCTGGCCGCCCTCTGGACCCAAATCAACAATATAATCAGCGCATTTAATTATTTCCAGGTTATGCTCAATAACAATTACCGTATTGCCCTTATCCACTAAACGCTGTAATACCAATAGTAGTTTGTCTACGTCGGCAAAGTGCAAGCCGGTAGTTGGTTCGTCCAGGATATACAATGTCCGACCGGTTGAGCGTCGACTTAATTCCGATGATAACTTTACCCGCTGCGCTTCACCGCCGGAGAGCGTGGTTGCTGACTGACCCAGCTGAATATAACCCAAGCCTACCTCATATAGACAATTTAGGATATTGGTTATCCTGGGTATATCAGAAAATAACCTAATTGCTTCCTCCACAGTTATCTCTAAAACATCAGCAATAGATTTACCTTTATATTGAACCTCCAGGGTCGGCTCATTAAAACGGCGGCCCTTACAAACATCACAAGGCACATATACATCGGGCAAGAAATGCATCTCAATTTTCTTTATACCATCGCCCTGACAAGCCTCGCATCTACCGCCCTTAACATTAAAAGAAAACCTCCCTGGTTTAAATCCGCGCATGCGTGCCTGTGGAATCTGACTGAATACATCACGAATATGGGTAAATACACCTGTATAAGTTGCCGGATTAGAACGCGGCGTCCTGCCAATAGGAGACTGATCCACTACAATAACCTTATCAATCAATTCAACGCCCAGAATTCTTTTGTGTGTACCTGGTTTCGGGTGGCTCTTATACAGCTTCTGAGCCAGGCCTCGATATAGTATCTCATCAACCAACGTAGATTTACCCGAACCAGATACGCCGGTAACGCAAATCAGTAAACCCAAGGGGAAGCGAACATTAATTCCCTTTAAATTATGCTCCCTTGCTCCCTGCACCTCCAGAAAGCTAGCTTTCTGCCAGGGTTTTCTTTTTACCGGTGACTTTATCTTAAGTTCTTTGCGCAGATATTTGGCAGTGAGCGAACCAGTATGTCTTAACAA
>JASFIK010000119.1:0-4343 GCA_050122705.1 Candidatus Omnitrophota bacterium
TCGGCTACCAGATCAAATTTTATTAATTGGAGTATTCGATTAACCAGCCCTTTAATTATCCCGGCAACTACCCAGCCAACTACCATGATAACCAAGGCACCAATCAAGGTAGGTATAAAGTTTGCTATGCTGGTTAACATTTCTTTGGTAGGTTCAATAATTAAAACTTGCCAGTCCATCTAACTCACCTCCTTTTGTTTTAAATCCTCACCACACTGTGTGATTAAATTACTTTATTCAACCTTTTGTTTATTTTTAACCTCTATTCGTTTACCGGAAAGATATCCCAGAGCGCTTTTTATGCTTTCCTCACCTCCTTCCAATATCAATATCGCCCATCCTGTATCCGTAGAAAAAGATGCCTCCCAGATTTTTACAGTAATGTCAAAATTCTTACATAGATAGCAGATTATTGCCTCGTCTTTTAATGTTCCCGGAAAGATGAACTCGGCTTGTATCTTCATATATTTTTATTAGTTCGGACTGCTTAATAAAAATGTTGTTTATTCTCCAGAAGGTATAATTTCCTTTATCATTTGGCCGGTTTCTTCTATGGTTTGCTCTACAGCCTGGACAGTTTGGTTTAGTGTCTCTTTGCTGGTTTCCAAAGCCTTCTGCGCGGTATCTATTATCCCCTGTTGTAATGTGCCCAAATCAAAATTAATAAGTTTTCTAATCGCAGTATTCTTAAGTGCCTTTACTATAATTAAACTTCCTAAGGTATAAGCATCAGTTATATTTTTGTGATGCTCATCAATATTTAAATTAAATTCTCTTTCTACTGGCGGAGCGCCTCTTGAATAATCCCTATAAATTACCCTGCCGATTTTTAGTCTTAATTCATCTATTTGAATCTCGGGCATTTTAGCTTTCTTTTGGGCAGGTTGCGTGCCCCTTTTTACCTTCACTACATTTAAGGCATCTAGGTTTAATTGGCCCTCTTCGTTTTTAACCACAATAAAATCTTTCAGGTTAATCCTCACTTCCTCAAAGTGCACCCTTTTTTTTAAGAATGCGCCCAAGTCATAATCAATATAGATTTCTGGCATATTTACCATTAGCGCATCTTTAAATCCAGGCGGATTATATAATTGCATCTCCTTGATATCAATCAAGGATCTAATTATTCCCACATTCATACTTTGCATGCTCAATCTTAATCCGGTGATTGCCTTAATTCCTGCCGAAAGTGCGGATTTAGCAATTATATTTTTAGAGATAATTATCGATACGCATAAAATCAGCAATCCGATAATAATAATTTTTATTTTTTTCATTTTTTAAAATATTCCGGTTTAACCTATCCTACTGCTATTATACTATCGAGTTACTTTATAGTAAATCTTTTTATTTTAAATATTTGCCTTATCCTTTTGGGTGGTCGGATTATAAATACAACCACCGTAAAAACAGCAATAAAGATTGTGGGTATTTGTATGATTAATGGGTTGATATCTGGATAAACCAGTCTTTTAGCGTAATTAATCATGAAAGACCCCGCATAAATTAACCCCGGATCATATTTTGACCTTAAGCAATTTTCCCATAAGGTTAGCGGGCAATATTTACTCATAACGAATAAAAAACTAACGTAGGTTATGCCAAAAAGGTGGACGGTTCTAAACAGCCACATATCAAAAAAATCTTTCCTGGAAAACCCCCATAAAGTTAGCATAAAACCCCAAAGCATAAATATTATCCAAAGCAAATGAACAATAACTATTATATCAGCAACCAGCACTTGCAAAAACATAAAATCATTACTTCTTAAACCAGGAGAACGAAGTCAGGCTTAATTTGCTTGTAGCTAAATCCTTTAATCCGAATTTATGCTTTTTTTCTGAGGCGATCTCCCGACGTTTTCCATACCTATCCTTAAAGAAACTTTTTACTTCCCGTTCGCAATTATCCAGATTGAACAGGTTCTCATCTACTTTTGTTTTAGCAGGTATTTTAATTATTGTAAAATCATAGTAAATAAAATTATGTCCGCTACCATCCCCTATCTTTCTGCGCTCTCTTCTTACTACCCGATTATTTTTATTTACCTCTGCACTAAAGGGCATTTTCTCAGTGGGGGTTGTCATTTCAGCGTAATCTGTGAATTCTTTTAATACCTGATCAACCCTTTCTTTTATAATTGTATGTAATTTGTGTTTTGCCTCAGACAAATTAGTGCTTTCATGTTCAACGCTAAATTTTTGCAATATGCATTCGTCATAATTATACCAATCCATCCAAAGTGTAATCAGATACTTGTTTCTATTCATTTCCGCTTATCTGTATAATAATCTTATATTAACTACAAATTATTATACAACCACACACACTCAGAGTAAACTTTAATCTTCTTTTCCTTAGGATAATAAAGCTTGATAAAATATCAATAATCAGTATAATTGGAGCAGAAAAGGGATGGTTAAATGAGTTGGGACGGTTCTGAAAAGAGAAGAGTTTTAAGGATAAATCTGCCCTGCCGTATAATTATCTATACTCCTCAAGCAGAGACAATCGATACGGTAATAAACAATATTAGCGAGGGAGGAGTAGGTTTTACGTTGTTTAGAGAATTAGAAATCTCATCGAAAATCGGCTTAGAAATTTATGAAATAAAACAAGAGCCTGTTGTCTGTCGGGCCCAGGTAAGGTGGGTTAATTTGATAGAATCGACTTATTTAAGAGGCCGTATTCTTTATAATATTGGCGTGCAATTCACTCAAATCAATAGCCAAGATTTACTGGTGATAAAGAAACTTGTGGAAAGTAAAAATTCCCGGGAGGGATAATTTTATTTTTTCTTCCAGATCTTTTTGTAGGTTCTTAGGGTTAATTCGATTGTGTCTTGTAGTACCTTAACGTCCTCATCCTTGGCAAAAAATCCAGAGATATTCAATTCTTGCGATTTTACTAATTTCTCTTCATCGGCATAGGCAGTAATCATAATCACGGGGAGCTTTTGATTAATCTGCCTGATGCGCCTTAGGGTCTCAATGCCGTCCATACCCGGCATTTTAATATCCAAGAATGCAATATGGGGGGCTTGCTCCTTAACTATTTGAATTGCCTTTTCGCCGTTCGGGGCAACTGAAACAGAATATCCTTTTGCCTCTAACCAGAGAGACATAGATTCTACGAAATCAGGCTCATCATCAACCAAAAGTACATGAATCTTTTCATTCATTTTCTATCCTCCAGGATTTAATCGCTCATTTTCCGCTATCCCAACAGATTTACCTATGTTGCTTCTTTGGGTTGTTTATTAGGCCGCGAAAACGTGAATACCTTCTTTAAAAACCTAAACATTGTTTTAAGAAACCAGATTGAAAACAAAATAAAAAGAATTACCAGTATCGCTGCGATTATCGGATGTTTGATAATTAGCCAAAGCACTCCCACTACCAACGCATCCTCCGATACGCTAGCGACTGAATTAGTAATCGGCTCAGGTGAGGTATTTATGGCCACGCGGGTGGTTGCTTTGATAAGATGAGAATCCATTGCCACCGCACCGCTTAAGAGGGCAACTGGTAACTGTACAGCTGGGCCGATATCAGCCATTGCCATATATGCTAATGAAGCACTGCCTATAGGCCTGATAAAGGTATGCACTGAATCCCAAACCGAATCGACTAGAGGGATTTTATCAGCAAAAAACTCAACTGTATAAAGCAATACAGCAACCGCGATAACCAAGGGATGGGAGATTGTATCTAGATTACCGGGGAGATTGATTAATCCAAGCCGATTTATAATCCCTAATCCTGCGATGGTTAAATATAGGTTAATCCCTGATGCCCAAGAACTACCTAAAAGAACGCCTAGAGAGTTGATTGTTTCCACTACCAAGCTCCGCTTAGCATGCTACGCAACCAGAAACTTAAAATAACCAGTAATAAAGTATAAATCATATTAAATACCCGTATTTGATACAGGGTTTCTGGTCCAGAGATATATAAAAAAGCGTCTGGCATATCTTCTTCTTTTGGGTAAGGCGTGGTTACGGGCACCCCAGTTTTTGTTTTATAAACAAAGCGGCAACTTTGTTTGCCGGGAGCAGTAAATATGATAGTTGATTTTCCTGAACAGTTACTTATATTTAATTCTACTCCTCCGCCAATATCTGGTTGGTCACCTAAATTAACCGCTGTTTTTTTCTTAATTGATTTAGCAAAAGACCAAATGATTCCAAAAGCGACAAAATTCTCTTTAAATAATTGCCTGGTATTAAAAAGGGGCCCTTTTTCGTGAGGGGTAGCGGCATTAATCACCCTCGCTTTTACGATTATCGGATTGTTGCAAATAAAGCCGCCCTGTGATTGCAGATCAACTACAATCGGATATCC
>JASFIK010000120.1:0-4310 GCA_050122705.1 Candidatus Omnitrophota bacterium
AAATTTAATGAAGCTGGTTTCAATTGGCTATTTGGAAGGATTCTATTACCGCCCGCGCATTGATAAAGATATTTTATCCGATTATGCAAAAGGGCTGATTGGATTAAGTGCTTGTCTTAAGGGAGAAATCCCCAGCTTAATTTTAGAAAACCGCTTTAATGATGCTTTAAAAACCGCAGACCAATATATGCAAATATTGGGTAAGGATAATTTCTATTTAGAATTACAGGAAAACAAAATCCAAGAACAAACCCCAGTTAATCGTAGCTTAATTAAAATGGCAAAGCAACTCGGGCTTGGCCTGGTTGCTACCGGTGATGTACATTATCTTCGGCAGGAAGATGCACTTTCTCATGATGCCCTGTTGTGTATTCAGACCCAGGCAACATTAAACGATGATAAGCGAATGAGATTCGGTTCTCAAGAGTTTTATTTTAAATCCCCCCAGCAGATGCAGCAGCTTTTCCGAGAATTGCCAGAGGTATTAAAAAATACACTGGAGATATCCTGGCGCTGTAATTTAGAATTAGATTTTTCTAAAATTCACCTGCCCAGATACCAGCCGCCTGAGGGAAAGAACCAAGGGGAGTTCTTAAGGCAGTTATGCCAGGCAGGGATAACCAAGCGATTTAATCAACGACTAAGCAGTGTATATAAGGAAAGGCTGGAGTACGAATTAAAGATTATTAAAGAGATGGCATTTACCAGTTATTTTTTAATTGTCTGGGACTTTATCCATTATGCCAAACAGAACAATATTCCTACCGGCCCGGGCCGTGGTTCAGCTGCAGGAAGCCTGGTAAGTTATTTATTAGAGATTACTGATATTGACCCGATAAAATATGGATTGTTGTTCGAGCGTTTCTTAAATCCGGAAAGAAAGGAATTGCCCGACATAGATATTGATTTTTGTTTTGTGCGTCGGCCCGAGGTAATCAATTATGTTACCCAAAAATTTGGCCAGGAGAATGTTGCCCAGATTATTACTTTTGGCACAATGCAGGCGCGTGCTGTAGTCAGGGATGTAGGCAGAGTGATGGGGATGAGCTATGCTGATGTAGACCGGATTGCCAAGATGATACCGCCTGACCCAAATATCAGCCTACGTGAAGCCTTAGATTCAGAGAGTGAATTAAATCGCCTGGTTAAGACAGATGAGCAGATTAGAAGGCTGTTTGAGATTGCTATGCCTTTAGAAGGCCTGTTTCGCCATGCCTCAGTGCATGCTGCCGGAGTAGTGATTGCCGATTCAGCGCTTAATGATTACATGCCTTTATTTAAATCTGGCGACGGACAGATTACCACTGGTTTTAGCATGGAGGCATTAGGAAAGATCGGCCTCTTAAAGGTTGATTTTTTGGGTTTACGCACGCTTACGGTAATCAGTCAGACTATCGAATTGATTAGCCAGACAAAAGCAAAAACGATAGATATTAACCAGATTGATTTGACGGATGCTAAGACATTTAAGATGCTGTGTTCGGCTCAGACAATCGGGATTTTTCAATTGGAAAGTTCAGGGATGCGCGATTTATTAAGAAAGCTTGAGCCTGAGCGTTTTGAGGATTTGATTGCACTCTTAGCACTTTATCGCCCTGGTCCAATCGGCTCAGGGATGTTGGACGACTTTATCAGGCGCCGCCACGGACAAATTGCAGTGCGTTATGACCACAAAAAATTGGAACCGATATTAAAGGGCACTTACGGAATTATTGTTTATCAGGAACAGGTTATGCAGATTGCCTCGCAATTGGGAGGCTTTACCTTAACCTCTGCAGACCGCTTGCGTCGGGCAATGAGTAAGAAAATCCCTGAGGTAATGGAGGAGCAAAGGAAAAATTTTATCCAGGGATGCAAGAATAATGACATCGCTGAGCAAACCGCCAATAAGATATTTGATTTGATTTTATATTTTTCCGGATACGGTTTTAATCGCAGTCATTCTGCTGCTTACGCAATGATTTCCTATCGCACTGCGTATCTGAAGGCAAATTTCCCGGTTGAATTTATGACTGCCTTACTTACTTCTGAGCGCGACAATACTGATAAGGTGGTTGAGTATGTTAATGAGGCGACCAGGATGGGTTTAAATATTTTACCTCCTGATATAAATACTAGCGAAGCTGAGTTTAAGATTGTCGATGAGAAGAATATCCGCTTTGGTCTCTTGGCAGTAAAGAATGTGGGTCATGGGTCAATTGAGTCAATTGTTGAGGCACGCAACAAAGGGGGAGAGTTTTCGAATTTAGAGGATTTCTGCAGCCGGATTGATTTAAGATTAGTAAACCGTAAGGTAATTGAGAGCTTAATCAAAGCGGGTGCTTTGGATTCTTTGGGAATGAGCCGGGCTGGGATGATCTGGGGTTTGGATAAGGTATTGAATCTTGCCTATCGTACGCAAAAGGAAAAGGCAAGCGGGCAATTATCATTCTTTGATTTCGGTGATACGCAAGGTGCCTTTAATAAGGGCCTTTCCGAAATCACGCAGGTCAGAGAGTGGCCTGAACCACAATTGCTTGCTTTTGAAAAGGATATGTTAGGCTTTTATGTGAGCGGACACCCCTTAGCGCGCTATGCCAAAAATTTGGCGCGTTTTCGTTTCTGCTCTACTGCTGATTTAAAAAATAAGTCGCACGGAGAAGATATAAAGGTGGTTGGTCTGATTATCAAAATCAAGCACACGGTTACCCGAGCTAAGGGCGAGAAAATGGCAATCTTAAAACTTGAGGATTTGGACGGCATAGTTGAGATTTTGGTATTCCCGCAGACCTATAAATCTGTAGCTAACAATATACAGCCCAGTTCAATCGTGTTAGTAAAAGGAAAATTAGACTTAAAAGAAAATACCCCCAAAATAATTGCCAATGATTTAATCTTGTTTGATGACATATATCATTTAGTAACCAAGATTAATATTAATGTCTCAGGAATAAGGGACAACCTCTTTGAGAGCCTAAAGAACAGGCTTTCTAATTCAACCGGCAAGGCGCCAATCTATCTTCAGGTTGACACGCCTACGCGCACACGCATACATATGGTTGTAGGTAATGAGTTTTTTGTTGAGCCAAATGAGAAACTGATTGATGATATTGAGTCTATGTTGGGAGAGGGGAGAGTTTCTTTAACCCTTTAAGACAAGCAGGTTATAGCCTTCGTTAATTCCGCAGTTTTAGAAAAAAAATCCAAAAATAAGCTTGACAAAAAAAATTTTTTTAGTAGAATAGAGGTCTGTGTAATTTGTTCAGATTATCCAGATTTTCAATCTATTTTATTGACCTATCTACCTGAAATTAAATGACATGCCCACGTAGCTCAGTCGGTAGAGCACAGGCATGGTAAGTCTGGGGTCACCGGTTCGATTCCGGTCGTGGGCTCCAGTAGCAGATAATTTTTAATGCGCGAGATAATTACTTTAGAGTGTACGCAGTGTAAAAGAAGGAATTACACTACTACTCGGAATAAGAAGCTAAAACAGCAAAGGCTGGAGACAAAAAAATTTTGCCGGTTTTGCAGAAAGTCAATTTTACACAAAGAGATAAAGTAATTAATTTGATAGGCCAGTAGCTCTAATTGGCAGAGCAGCGGTCTCCAAAACCGTTTGTTGGGGGTTCGAATCCCTCCTGGCCTGCTTAAGTTAGCAGGCAGGGGATGAAAGAACCTAAAGAGGAATGAAGGTATTTTCCAAAGCAATCAACTTTATCAAAGAAGTAAGGTTGCAATTAATCAAGGTATCCTGGCCAACCAAAACAGAGTTGGTAGGGGCAACCACAGTGGTTATTGTAATCACTATTCTGATTGCTATATTTGTGGGCATTGTTGATTTAATGCTTTCGCGCATATTAAGCTGGGTTTTTCGATGAAGAAATGGTACATTATCCATAGCCAGACCGGCTTTGAAGACCGGGTAAGACGCTCTTTAGAAAATAAGCTAGCAACTGCTGAGCTTAAGGAATATGTTTCGAAAATAGTCATCCCCACGGAACAGGTTTCTGAAATTCGCGCAGGCAAACGCAGGGTCTCTCAAAGAAAGTTTTTCCCCGGATATATCTTAGTAAATATGGAGTTAAATGACGTAGTTTATGCAGCAATTAAGTCTACGCCAGGAGTTACTGGTTTTATTGGCACAGGCAGAAAACCTACGCCGCTTTCTGACGAAGAGGCTGATGAGATTTTAAAGCGAATTGAAGAAACTCAAGTCAAGCCCAGTCCCAAGGTAGTATTTGAGAGCGGAGAGCAGGTAAGGGTAACACAGGGACCATTTGTTAATTTTAACGGGATTATTGAAGAGGTACGCCCGGAAAAAGGAAAGT
>JASFIK010000121.1:0-4307 GCA_050122705.1 Candidatus Omnitrophota bacterium
TGTTTAGCATAGATTAATTCATCCACCCTTTTTACCTTAGAGCCTGTTTCTTGAATCCAATCTTCTCCGGTAATTCCGCAATCTAAATCTGTTTCGACATACCGAGCCATTTCCTGAGCACGTAAAAGCACAGGCTCTATCTCTGGATCATCTATCGAAGGGAAATATGAACGCTCAGAAGGCAAGCTAAGATTAAAGCCTGCATTTTTGAACAACTTAAAGGTTGCTTCTTGTAAGCTACCCTTAGGTAAACCTAGCTTAAGTACCCTCATCTTATCTCACCCCGTATATGCTTTTTTTGTCTCTTGCGGGTTTCAATAGCTCTTTATTATACAGATTGAATATTATCTTGTAAAGTAAAAAAACGCATTTATAATATGGTTATGCTCAAAATATTACGCAGCAAGAAGACTGCTAAGAAAATCTGGATAGGCCTAGCAGTAGTAATCATCCCTGCTTTTTGTTTATGGGGATTTGGTTCAGCCCTACGCAGCAAGGGAGAAACGCCTTTTCTGGGTAGAGTATTTGGCAAGTCAATAAGCACGCAGGAATATATAAAGCATTACCGGGCAGTAAGAAACCAATACCTAATCCAATTAGGCGAAGAGCAACTCGCAAAGTTAGAGAAACATCTTAATTTAGAAATGGAGGCTTGGGATAGAATTATTTTACTTGCCGAAGCCAAGCGAAAAAAGATAACTGTAAATAATAAAGAGGTGATCGATTCTATCAAACAATACCCCTTCTTTCAAAACGCGGGGAAATTTAATCCGGCACTTTATCGGGAAATCATAACCTATGTATTCCGCACAAGTCCTCGGCAATTCGAAGAGGAAATACGCGATAATCTAACTATTGCCAAACTTTATTACCAGGTCACTTCCCAAATCAGGCTAAGCGATGAGGAAATCAAGCATGCGTATGAAAAGATTAATGAACAGATAAGCCTAGATTATATCAGCACACTTCCTGATGATTTCCTCGGTGAAGTTTCAGTAGAAAAACAGGAATTGCTTGACTACTATAATCAAAACACTGAACAATTCAGTAGGCCGCTTTCTTACAATCTGGAATATATTAAGCTAGAGAGTAAGGATAATCAAATAATCAAAGAGATTGGGCAGTTGCTTAATCAGGGATTTAGTTTACAGGATGCGGTAAAAAATACTGAATGGGAAATTCAAGAGACGGGTTTCTTCAATACTAATCAGCCGATTCCCCAGATTGGCTGGTCAACAGAAATTTTGGAAATACTTCCTAAATTAAAAGCGAAGGATAAAGCCTGGCCCCAGCCAATCCAAACTGATGCTAATATTGTATATTTTGTAGGGTTAAAAGAAAAGAGAGAGCCGCACACACCACCCTTTGAAGATATTCAAGATGAGGTGAAGCAGAAATTAACTCATCAAAAAGCAAGCCAGATTGCGAAAGGCAAATTAGAGGCCTGTGGCAAAGAAGCAGAAATTTCCAATCTCGCTGCTGCGGCGGAAAAATTTAATTTAGAAATCGGGCAAACAGAGTTATTTAAACGCCAAGGGTATGTTGAGGGGCTGGGTGATTCCGATATATTTTTTGAGGCAGTAGAAAATTTAGCAGAAGATCAAATCAGCCAGATAGTTACTACTCCCTCAGGATTCTATTTGGTTAAGCTTAAACAGCGCATCAGGCCTGATGAGAAAGAGTTTCAACAAGAAAAAGAGGAATTCGCAACTAACCTACTGGCGCAAAAAAGAGAGGAATATTTTAGAAATTTCTTAAGCGAACTCAAAAACAGGCCAAATACCTTTTCAAAACATATTGCCGCAGATTAACCCTTATCTTTGATTATTCCGGGATTCTTTTCCAATA
This sequence comes from Candidatus Omnitrophota bacterium, assembly GCA_050122705.1. Taxonomy (GTDB): domain Bacteria; phylum Omnitrophota; class Gorgyraeia; order Gygaellales; family JAHJCI01; genus JASFIK01. The sequence continues at coordinate 1,849 of JASFIK010000121.1, forward strand.
CTCTCAAAAATATCTCAACCACCTTTGGATCAAATTGGGTACTGCTATTATCGATAAGCTCCTGGATTGCCTCCTCTTTAGTAAAAGGCTTACGGTACGGCCTCTCGGTAATCATCGCATCAAAACTATCGACTACTGCTATAATTCGTGCACCTAATCTTATTTCTTCTCCCTTAATCCCGAATGGATAACCATTGCCATCATACCACTCATGGTGCTGTTCTATCAATTTAATAACCCCGGATAAAAAAGTCAAGGGCTTTAATATTTCTGCGCTCTTTAAGGCATGCGATCTTACTTCCTCGCGCTCCTTTAGGTTTAATTTAGCTGGCTTATTTAAGATATAATCGTGGACGCCTATCTTGCCTAAATCATGAAGTTGGCAAGCCTGTCTAATTTCTTTAATTTGGATTTCAGAAAGATTCATCTCCTCAGCAATGGCTACTGCGTATTTAGTTACATGTTCTGAATGGCTGCGCGTATAGTGGTCCCTGGCATCAATAGCAGAGGTTAAAGCCATAACCGTGCGTATGTAGGTATCTTCCAAAGAGGTATATAGTCGAGCATGTTCAACAGCAATAGCAGCCTCACTGGCTACCCCTTTTACGAATCTAAGGTCATCTTCTGTAAATGGCTGTCTCGACTTTTTATTATTGGTATTAATCACTCCAATAACCTTACCCTTAGCCACCAAAGGGGCACTAATGAAAGAGTGTGTATAATATTTCTCCTTGTTTCTTCGGGTAAACCGAGGGTCCTTCTCGATATCGTTTACTAATAATGCTTGTTTATGTTTAATAACCCAACCAGAAATTTCTTCGCCAATCTTAAGTTTTGTCTTACTGATAATCTCGTTATCTAATCCACGCGCGTATCTAATTAATAGTTGATCGGAGTCCTTATCAACGAGAAGAATAGAACATATCTCTAAACCCAAAACCGCGCTAACCCGGTCAACAATAGTCTCTAAAACCTCATCCAATTTTAAAGTAGACGATATATCGCGCCCTATGATGTAAAGAAGGGCTAGTTCGTTTGTTCTCTCTTTTACCTTCTCTTCTAATTTAATATTCTGCTCCTTTAGTTCTTGCATCAGCCTCCTATTAGTTAAGGCTAGATTGCGGAAGTCAAATGCTCTCTTTATGATAAAGGATACCTCTTCTGCACTTATCGGCTTGGTGATATAACCATATGCCCCTAGCCCTAAGACTGTTTTGACATTCTCGAATGATGGGCGGTCGGTAAAAGCAATAACTATACTATCTTGGTCTAGCGATCTTATCCTCTTCAAAACCTTGATACCGTTTGTATCGGATAGTTGTAAATTACAAACAATCACATCAAAGTTACCTTCCTGAAATTTGCTTACACCCTCCTGGCCAGAAAGGGCATGTCTGATTATATATCCTTCATCTTTTAATAAATTATCTAAAAACTGAAATATTTCTAACTCGTTGTCAATAACTAAAATATTGCCTGCAGCCATTCATCTCTCACTTTCTTTGATAAAAACTCTCTACGCATTTCCCAGATAAACATATTTTATTTTCCTCCTGGCAATCTCCTCTGCGCTCTTTAATGTCGCTAATGGAGTAGGGGGCAAATCCATTTTATAACAAGGGAAATATCGGGAGAAGTGCAAAGGTACCTGAGAGCCTAAATTTTCACAAATCCAATTAACCAGTTTAATAAAATTATCTCTTTTATCATTTAAACCAGTAATCACCAGATTAGTCAACTCAATATGGCAGGACTGATGAGCTCTTTTGATAGTGGTTAGTACCGGCTCCAGGTGGCCGTGACAAAACTTGCGGTAAAATTCATCCTCTATTGATTTAAGGTCGATATTCATTGCATCAATATAGGGAAGGATTTTCTCAAGAGGCTCAGGATTAATAAACCCATTAGTCACTAAAACATTTTTTAGTCCCTTCTCTTTAGCTAAAATTGCTGTATCCAAAACAAATTCATACCAGATAAATGGTTCATTATAAGTATAAGCAATGCCAAAGGATTTGTATTTCTCTGCCTGTTTAATTATTTCTGCTGATGATGTTGATTCAAGGGGGGCATTGTTATCCTGTGAAATCGACCAGTTCTGGCAAAAGGAACAGGCTAGATTACACCCCTTTGTGCCAAGGGAAAGAATGTATTTACCAGGATAATAATGATAGAGCGGTTTTTTCTCAATTGGGTCTAAAGCCAATGAGGTAACCTGCGCATAAATAAGACTGTAGAGCTTTGCTTGTTTATTTTGGCGAACGCCGCAGAATCCGGTCTTCTCGGGAAGGATGATACAGGCCTGAGGACAGAGCAAACACTTTACTTTGTTATCATTGAGAGCCTCGTAAAAGAGAGCCTCTTTCACAATTATTGCACTTTAATTGCTTCTACTGGACACTGGCTGGAAATTTCAGAAAGATTGTGCTGGTTGCACTCCTGAGCTTTAACCTTCGCGA
>JASFIK010000122.1:0-4183 GCA_050122705.1 Candidatus Omnitrophota bacterium
TGAGATCCCCTATTTAGGTGATCAAGAATTATTTCAGATTGCTCTCTTTGCTTCTGCCACTCGCCCACAAAAGGCACTCTTGACCTTTCGTTTTGTGCAGTACTCCAATGTTTATCAAATTCCGCTTTAGAAAAATGACTCCTTAACGTCTGATCATAAAGCGTCTGCCTGGGTAACCCCTCATAGAAATCAAAGTCATCTGCATTTTCTGAAATAGCTCCAATATCTATGATTACTAATTGTCCGCGATCAGTAAGTCCGTAGTTTTCTGTCCAGTTAGGATCTTGGTCAAGTATTCCCCGCTTCCACATTTGATGATTTAAGTCCACGAATCTATCCTGGAGCTCTTTGGCTTCAGCAAGATTACCTTGTGTTTCTAGTCTTTCAAGGGCCCTGCCAATCACTTCAACTTTTTCCTGGATTATTACCTTATCCTGATGAATAATTTGTCCCCCTAAATTCAAATCTACATCCTCAAGAATCATTGCTGCTGCCAAGCCGCCTAAATTATCTTCGGCAAGACGATAACCAGGCAGAACATCGCTATCAAAATTAGCATCTCCATATGTAAACTTAACTACAAAATCCAAATCTGGGTGTGACCAAACTTCTAAGTCTCCACCTCGCTCAACAAATGATAGAGAACCTGCATTCTCAAGTTTACCTAAAATATCATTAATAACCAGTCCTCTTAAATCTCTCTCTAAAGCTGCGCTATCTACTCCTAGCTTGCTTAATTGATCCCCTATTGTCCCTAATCTACCGATCTCATACCACTTTTGAACCATTTCAGCAACAACTACTTCCATCTGTCCTGGCCTTATTCTCTGAGGAACCTTCAAACCCGTAGTTTTACTTATATCCCTAATCTCCTGGGCTAATTGCTTTACTCCGATACCCTTCTGTGCCTTTATCTCTTGGGTTAATGCTATATCGCTTGTTTTAAATACCTCTCTGGCTAGGCCTCTTAATAGGTAATGAGGATTGCTGGGGTCTTTGTTGATCTGTTTTAAGCCATAGTCTGGTGTAAGGGTTACCCTTCCTATCTCTTGTCCTGTATTATTAGTTATGATTAAGTCATTGCCTTGTAGGCTCAAATTCATAGCTCCGCTCTTAATTAGGTATTCTCCTAATTCATGGAACTTGGCTATGGGGTTATTGGCTAGGGATTGATGCAGGCCGATAAGATTGGGTTGTCTGGGTTGGGCTGGGGTTGAGGTTGAGGCAAAACCTAAGAAGTCATCTATGTTCTCAGTAAAGGTGCTCATTGCTGGAGGAGAGTGTTCAAGTAGCCTTATCGCGCCCAACACAACTTGCTTATAGGTCTGATCTATATCCTGCATTGCCTCAATCTGGGATGCTAGAGCGGATAGATCAAGTGTTCCTTGCGGAGTTAGGCTAAGGTTGCGTGGTCCTGCAGGGGTGCTAATCCTGGCTACATTGCCTTCTATTCTCTCTAATTGATCCATTTTTCCGATTTGGGAAATACTCGAACCTCCATATCTAACCCTAGTCCCATTTCTGGAATTAAGGTCAGTAAGAATAATCCTATCCCCTTGTCTTTGTACCCTGAGGTGCTCTCTGGAAGCCAAGTTGTTTAGGTTAAACCTGCCGGGATTGTTTCTACCTATATCTACTACCTCTCCGTCACGTAAGGCCTTAAAGCCATTAGGATTACCCTCTTGAACAATAAAGAACTCAATTGATGGATTTAACTGAAACTTTACAGGATTGCTATCAGGGATATCTTCATAGCGGTAAATTGACAATGTGGTTGTGCCTTCAGTATTAGGAGCAAGGTTAACAGTAATAGGCTGGGTGTAATCAAAGGAACGGTCTGTATTTCTGGGTAAATTCACTTCTTGCTGAACTAGTTGTGGCATATCAGAAGAAATACTCTTCTGTGCCTTTATCTCTTGGGTTAATGCTATATCGCTTGTTTTAAATACCTCTCTAGCTAGGCCTCTTAATAGGTAATGAGGATTGCTGGGGTCTTTGTTGATCTGTTTTAAGCCATAGTCTGGTGTAAGGGTTACCCTGCCTATCTCTTGTCCTGTATTATTAGTTATGATTAAGTCATTGCCTTGTAGGCTCAAATTCATAGCTCCGCTCTTAATTAGGTATTCTCCTAATTCATGGAACTTGGCTATGGGGTTATTGGCTAGGGATTGATGCAGACCGATAAGATTGGGTTGTCTGGGTTGGGTTGGGGTTGAGACTGAGGCAAAACCTAAGAAGTCATCTATGTTCTCAGTAAAGGTGCTCATTGCTGGAGGAGAATGTTCAAGTAGCCTTATCGCGCCCAACACAACTTGCTTATAGGTCTGGTCTATATCCTGCATTGCCTCAATCTGGGATGCTAGACCGCGTAGATCAAGTGTTCCTTGCGGAGTTAGGCTAAGGTTGCGTGGTCCTGCAGGGGTGCTAATCCTGGCTACATTACCTTCTATTCTCTCTAATTGATCCATTTTGCCGATTTGCGGGGTGGATTCAACAAGTGCTAAAGCATCCCTACCGCCACCATAGTATTCTGCTATTCCTACATCTATATTAATTACATTACCCTTTTCGCGAATGTAATTTACCTTATTATTATTTTCATCAAGGGGCGTATGGCCAACAACTTGAGGCATGAGCTTGTCTGCTATAGGACTTAAGTCATCATTAAAATCTGCCCAGAAGATTCCTGGGTATTCCTGAAGGCCACCACGGCTTCTACCAACCCCAAATATAGGATCGCTATAATCGTTATTTCTGGCTGCGTTAACCAATTTTTGATTGAGTTCTTTAACCAAATCTCCCACTGGCTTATTTTGAGAAATCTCTGGAACTATACCAGCATGTACAAGTATTCTATCCCCTGATTGATGAGCAGCGACAATATTGCCATTTTTTATATCCTCTATAATATCTGTTTGTAAACGCTCTATTTGCGCTAAGTCAAGGCCGGCCTGAAGCGCATAACGCAAATCTCCTTGTAGTATCATCAATTCATGATTGCCTAATAAGCGAACTACCCTACCTCCATTCTGTCTTGCTTGTTCTTGCAGTTTTCTCAATAGCCGGTAACATTCAATTGAATTCGGTCCCCGGTCAATCACGTCGCCTAACTGAATGAGCTCTGCCTTAACCCCCTGCTTCCAGTTAAATTGCTCATCAATAAAACCTGCACTTATAAGCATATCGGTAAATGCATCCAGTTGGCCATGAACATCGGCTATGATTAATCCACCGATATTTCTTCCGCTGGCCTGTTGTGGAAACTTAGAGAATGGTGTAAAACTTATCTTAGGTACGGCTTGCGGTTTTACAGGTTGTACTGCTGCTGGCGCTTCAGCTACCTTCACCCCTGCCGGAGCTTCAGCTACCTTCACCCCTGCCGGAGCTTCAGCTACCTTCACCCCTGCCGGAGCTTTCGGAGAGGATATTTTTGCAGGCGCTGCGGATTTTTCTATTTTGTCTGCGGGTAAATCTAAGAAGGGTGAAATCCTGGCAAATCTTTTTTCGCCTATACCAGGGACTTCCAAAAGCTGCTGTTTACTCTGGATTGGCCCATTTTTATCTATGTATTCTTTAATGTTAATGGATAACTTAGGTCCGATGCCAGGCAGAGCTGCAAGTGCCTGTATATCAATATTAGAATCCAATTTTATTGTTTTGATCTTTACCTCACTATTCTCAACTACAATGAACTGATTAGCCATTCTATACCATTTGCTATCCTGATTAATCTTACCGTTAGTTCGGCCTTCTGTTTTTGGCTGCCCTATCTTTGCTAGATTGAACAATTCATCTTTAGAGCTTATTTTCTGGTGTCCATTTAATCCCGTATTCAATGCCAATTCAAAAATATGAGGACTTTCTTTGGCTATGGGGTGAATATATAGCTTAGAACTATCTTTTTTATCTCTCCAGGCTAAAGGTGAACCTCCATTTAATGAAATTGTTGATGTTGGTTGAATAACCTCAATTTCCCTTACGCCATCAAGGTTTATGTATTCCTTTAAGACCGGCTCTAATGTGGGTAGCTCTGCGGGAGAAACATTAGTTAACTCTATATTCTTTCCGTTAACCTGTACAGCAAGCTTTAAACTCGGTAATCGTTCGGCAGCAAAAGGCAAGAGTGCAACTAAGTCAGCTTCATCAGCTTCAGAGAGTCCAATCAAGGAGCTTATATGTGGAG
>JASFIK010000123.1:0-4153 GCA_050122705.1 Candidatus Omnitrophota bacterium
CAGCTGACGCAGAGCAAACTTCAGCAGCGATGGTAGTCAGGAAAGAGCAGATAGGTCCGTTTACCAAAGAAATCTTGAATGTCGAAGTAGACGCTGTGCAATCTACCGCAGAGTGGTACTTTGGCGAAGAGACGCGGGAGGCAGATGTTTATGTCCGGTTAATAATTGGCGATAAATTCTTTGCCTTAGCCAAAGAAAACATAAAAGAGCAAACACTGATGACCTTTGCTCCTCCTCCTTTGGATTTGAATAACCCCAGAAGCAGGGATGAATATTACTCATTATTGTTAAGTTACGCGGCTTCAGTGACTGTCAGGGAAAACAAGGGGATAGAGTTAATTGAGAGAAATGGCAGGCAATTAAAGGAATATCTATCTCAAGGTATGCATACTGCAGATTTGACTCTTCCGACATTGATAGATGGCAGTTATACCGGAGCAAATTTACAAGCTAATTGCATCAGAAATTTGTACGGGCATGACAAGTTATTCCAGATGGAGTATCAGTCTGTTTCAGCTCAACCTGGAGCAAGGCCTACATTGTTTACTGAAAAGAAGAGCAGCAGGCCATTGGCTCGGGGCTGTTCTTTTATCGTTCAACCAAAGAGAACAGTATTGATTAACGGTTACGGCGTTATCGGCTCCAAGGCCGCTGATGCCGCACGCAGGAGCGGTTTTGCAGTAGCGGTTGCCGTAAGAAGTGAACCCAGAATTTCGGATGCCCTAAGCAAGGGCTATCCGATATATTTCTCCGGTACGAATGCCGCAGAAATGGATAAATTCAAAAATGCAGGAATCAATTTCTCCGGTACATTAGAGGAGGCTTTAGCCAGCGGTACGATAGACGCGGTTATTGACGGAACCCCTGGAGGCGTAGGCGCAGCCAACCTGGAGAATATTTATAATAAATACCCTGATTTAGTGGTTCTGCTTGAGGGAGGAGAAGGGGCTGATATAGTAGAAGGGTCTTTTTCAAGTACTACTAATTATGATTCAGTCAAAGGTAAGAGCCACGTGCGTATAGTTTCCTGCAATACGACGGGCATGGCGAGAATATACGGCCAGTTACTTGAAGAGTCCAAATTATACATAGATAATCTTGCCCTAAGAAGGGGTGCTGACCCGGGAGAAACAAAAGGACCTAATCCGGATTCAGCTGCTATTATCCCTGCCTACCATCATGGCCCAGATTTCCGCACCATTCTTTCCGAAAAGGCAAATGCGAATATTCTGGGTATCAATACCGATGCCGGATTAATTCCGTCAACTCACTATCATTTGCATAATGGCACAATCAGGGGCGAAGGAATTACTGTAGAAAAGGTTAAGGAGATATTAAAAGCGCAAAGCAGGGTAGGTTTGATTGAATTTCCTAAAGGTCAATTCCAGACTCCCACACTCTTTGAAATCTTTAACAATATGATTCCCGATGCCAATCATCCTTATATCATTCCTGCTCAGGTATTGCCTTCGAGCATTGAAGGCCAGGTAAAGATTACCTTTGCGGTTCCCCAGGAATCAAACGTGGTTCCAGAGAATGTTAATGCCCTGCAGGCGGTATTTGGATTATTCCAAAAGGACGCAGGAATAAGGTTGGTTGATGAGGTTTTAGGCATAGACAGAATCAAGGCAGGCTTAGAAATGAGGCTTCCCACAAAACTGGCTCAAGCTACTGAATCAGATGCTTCAAAGAGGGCTGTGCGCGGAGCAGCAGGCGCAGGAAGCTTTGCCGGAGAATTAAAAACCAATGTCCCGATTATTAACAGGCTGCCTGATCAAGTTTATGCAGGTAAGAAGGCGCTAATCAGGGTTGATTTTAATGTCGGCAGCAAGGACAAGGTTACCGCAAATGAGAGGTTAGTTGCTGCTATTCCTACACTTGCTTATCTGATGGATAAAGGCTTGACGCTTGTACTTACCTCGCATAATGGTAGACCTGATGGCGAGGTTGTTTCTGAGTTATCCCTGGACTATGTTGCAGATGAATTAGCCAGGCTACTTAAAGAAGCAGGGTATAATATCCCGGTTAATTTTATCGCAGGCAGCATTACTGAAAATGGATTAGCAGCAGGAGTCAAGGATAAAATAGTCGAAGGCGCAATCAATATTTTAGAGAATACGCGCTTTTATAAGGGCGAGACTGATAATGATCCGGCATTTGCTAAAGCCTTGGCTGACTTGGCAGATAATTACCTTTATATCTTTGACGGATTCGGGGTTGCCGAGCGGCTACATGCTTCTACCGGAGGAGCTGCGCAGTATATGCAAAAGGTAGCGCTCGGATTATTGATGGAAAAAGAAATCAGATACCTTGAAGGTGCAAAGGATAATCTATTTGGGTTAATCATCGGTGGCGGTCCTAAGTTGAATGAAAAAGTTCCAGTGATTAAGAATGTTGCCGAGAACATAAAAGAGGGCGGTTTTATCCTAATTCAAAGCGGTCCTGCGCCCGCGTTTTTGAAATTATTGTACAATGTTGAGGTAGGGCAAAAGCCAACCGAACAGGATATCGCAGATGCCGAGCTTATCAGAAGTATCGCAACCGATAAGAATATAGAGGTTGTTTTGCCTTCTGACTTCATTGCTTTAGATAGGGATTTATTTCAAAAGGCAGACGGTGATAAGACTTGGTTTGATCTTGGAAAAATTCCCGATGATGCAAATATCTATTTGGTAACCCTTGAGCAATTGAAACAAGGCACGTTTATTGACGAGAATACAAATAGAGAATTATCTTCTCAGGATCTTTTCCTTTATGATGTTGGTCCAGCAACCAGTGATATGTCTGATAAGATGATCATGAGCGCTAAGAGGGGTGATTCGATTTTCTGGAATGGTTCTGCGGGTACAGATGAATTGACGCAATTCCAAGAAGGCTCAAATAGGTTATCCGGGATATTGTCTCAAGCAACCGAAAAGAATGAGGTTATTACTGTGGTAGGCGGCGGAGATACAGTAAAAACAGCTAAGAAATTCAAAGCAAATGTTACACATGCCTCAACTGGCGGAGGCGCATCTATGGCAGTTCTTCAAGGCAAGAAGTTACAGGTAATGGGTGCGTTAGAGACATTGCAGTCTGAAGTAGATATCGCCAAGTCTTTTAATTCCGATAGATTAAAGCTGGCAGAATTTAATACAGCGGACAATGTTATTTATAAAGCACTGGGGGGTGAGTTTTTAGGGGCGTTTATGAACGCCTTATCAGGGATTGATTCTGGTAAAACCCCTGCGCGCGCCTTAGTTGCCTCAACAAACTTTATTAAGACACTCGCAGCAAGAAGTGCTCTTTTAGAAGTAATCAGCAGGCTCCAGGATACAGTTAGGGTTGCTTTATACGGAGAAGATGCAGAAAAGATAAAAGCCTTGCTTGGTAAAGAGAATATCATTACTGCAGCAACCTTAGGCGAGGTAATTACAAAGTTATCCGAGGCGGGTATTTCAACCAAAGATACATTAGTTTTAAGCTCTCCTGAGGATAGCTTAGATAGCACGCTAGAGGTAAAACAGGTTGTAGCAGGAAGGTTAAGCACGCTGACGATAGCCAAGGCACTTAAGGAGCTCTTTAGTAAGGAAGGCACCAAAGAAACGCATATAGCAACTACAGATTTTGAAATATTCTTTGAGAAGTTAGCAGAGGCAGAGATTATCACAGAGAGCACATATCTACAGACGAATTTAGATGTCTTGGCTGAGTTAGAGGCAGGTGGGGTGTTTGAGTTTCCTGCAGAGTTGGAACCTGCCCAAAACATAGCTCAAAGCATAGAGGGCGAAACCAAGGTATACCAAGAATTTATTACCGGAGTATAACTGCAGAGAATATTACTATAATCGCTCTTAAAAATATTTTAAAAGAATTGTTTAATTATTTATAAATTATGTTAGAATATAATACGACAAATGATTGTAAGTGTATATTCTAAAAGCCACGGAGAGCCACGGAAAGCCACGGGAAGCTACCAAGAAAGGAGGGGAGGTGATTATGGAAAATAAGAATTCTGCTGATCGACGCGTATTTGCCAGGATTCCCATCAAGCTTCCGATAAGATTTCTGGCTTCAGGGCAAGATAAAGAATGCCCGGGACAAACAGTAGATATTAGTGCTAATGGTATAAGCCTGACCTGTAAAGAGGAACTCCCGCCTCAGACACCATTAG
>JASFIK010000124.1:0-4115 GCA_050122705.1 Candidatus Omnitrophota bacterium
AGCAAACCAGAGGGTAAATGTCTCAGGTGAGATTTCTGCAGAAGGGGGGAGTGTTACAGTTGACTCAGAAGGGGCAGACTTCTCGGGAAACATTATTGCTGCTGAGGCAACATTCAATGCGCATGATGGAGATACAAATATATTTGCAGGAGATTATGCTGGCAGTCCATCCTGGACTGACAATTTCAATATATTTGTATTGGGAAATATAAATGTTACTGACGGCAGTGATTTATCAATTATTGCTGACAATGATTATAATGGCAGCGGAGATTTAAAAACCTTTGCCGACATTTTAACTAACGGTGGAAAAATTATACTTAAGGGTGTGAATATTGATTTATGCGGTTTACTTAATAGCGGCGGTGCAGATATATCTGTTGCCGGGTCCGGATATGTAACCCACCATGGATTGGGAGATGTGAATACTGCAGGCGGAAATTTCACAGGATACGCAGGAACCGGTGATTATACCCTTAAGAATAATGCGATTATTGAAACCGCAGGCGGGCTGATTACCATATCCGCGGGAGGGGATATCATATTAGGTTCCTCGGGAACTGATAACCTCACGATTTACAGATGGAGCTATGTGGACGAAATAACCCGCGGTTACGATTTTCGAGAGTTCGGATATTATTATCTTGATGGAACAAATATCATACGAGTACCCCTGGCAATAGGGAATGATATTGGTAGAGACGAAACACTAACAGATGGAGCATTTTTAATATATGATGATAATCTTTTTGGGTTTTATACTACATTTGATCGAGGGAGCTCGGGTTATTATCATCCTACAGATAAATCCGGAGAGGATAATTGGACATATTATACTGAACCAACTCATAATGAGGATGGCATGGATCATTTAGAATATGCTTTTACTATCAAAGACACAACACAATATAGATGGGAAGACATTTGGGGACTGGGTGATGAAGATTTTAATGATGCGATTATAAACCTTTCACATAAATCCTATACCTTTCCGCCAGACACCCCAGATCCGGTTTTAGACTATCTTATCCCCACGTACTTTCGGGCATACTATGAGATTCTTGACCCGCATAGAGTAGTGATGTACTTTCCTTTTAAGCCCACTGAGTATTTTGCCTATCATCCGCTAACCGCAACTGATTCCTCAGCTTTTGATGAAATCGCTTTAGATGTTGGTTTTTATGATTTTATTGCTGGTAGAATCAATCTTAGGCAACCTTTAGCGCCGTACTTTGGCGAGGAGGAGGAAGAAAAGTAAACAGGCGTTTTAAAAATCGGATAAAAACAGGGAGGCAGTAAAAGCCTTCCTGTTTTTTTATTTTGCTATGTAGAGCAATGGTAGTATAATAATAGGCAATAATTAAAAAGGAGGAATTTATGAAAAGGTTTACGTTTCTAGTCTTGGCAATGTTTATATTTACTGGTTTAGGATGCGCTAAAAAAGAAAAGGCAGCAATAAATATAGGCGACATCCGAATTACTGCAGAGGAATTCAACAAGGCATTTGAGGCATCGCGCTCTGTCAGTGCGGGAGTTGCTGAACGCAAAGAATTCCTTGATACCTTTATATCCAGAAAGCTGATTCTTAAAGAAGCAGAAAAATTAGGTTTAGATAAAGACGATAAGTTTCTGCAAAGCATCCAGCTATTTTGGGAACAATCGCTCCTAAAGCTAATTCTTGCTAATAAGATGAAGGAACTGGCTGCCAATATAATCATTGATGAGCGGGAAATAGAGGACTATTACCAGATGCGCAAGGCAGAAAACTACCCTGATAAGGAATTATCCGAAGTTTATGAGGTGATAAAAATACTATTATACAGAAAGAAACAGACAGAGGCAGTTCAAGACTGGGCAGCTTCCCTAAAAAATAAAGCAAACATAGAAATAGATTATAAACTACTTGGCCTTGAAGAAGGTAAATAGACAGGAGGTTAGCATGAGCCGAATCCAGAGAAAGAGAAAACAGTATTTTATTGATAAGAGTTTTCAGAGTAAATTTATCTTAAAGTTTTGCACAATCGTAATCATATCTTCTTTGCTCATCGGAGGGTTACTGTTCCTGCTTTCGCAAGATTCAACTACCGTAGCAATAGAGAATACACAGGTAGTGGTGAAGCGCACTGCCGACTTTATCTTACCGATCATGGTGGGTACCCTGTTGATAGTTACTCTTTTTTCGGCAGCCACAATGATAGTAATAACCCTCTTGACATCACATAAGATTGCCGGGCCACTACATAGATTAAAGCAGGAGATTGACACCCTAAAGGAGGCGGATTTAACCAGGAACTTTAACATCCGCGCTAAAGACCAACTCCAGGCCTTGGCCAAGAGCCTTAATGATATGAGCGATTCATTAAGAAGCAAACATACAGACTTAAAGAAGAAATGCGCAATACTGATTACTTATTTAAAAAACAAGGATTTTCGTATTCAGCCCGAGCAAAAAGAAGAATTCTCTAAAATGCTGCAGGAGATAGAAGAGGTATTGAATTACTTCAAGGTTTAATGAAAAGGGGCTATTTTCAAATATTCCTGTGTTTAATAATTGTTTTATTTTCCCGCCTGGGTTACTCACAAGAACAAAATCTCCCCCTGATAGTGGAAAGTAAGTATTTCTCGGTCTATGGCCAGAAGGGACTGGATTTTGGCTCACTACTCACCAAGTTATATTTTGATTACTTACTTCATCCCTCAACCGCCCTTGAGGAATCAGGCAATCATAATGAGACAGAGGTATTATCAAAAACACTCGATGCCCTCTTTCTTGAAGTATCCGATATCCTGGATATACACATATATAGTTTCCACGGAAATATAAAACTTCTTGCGGATGAGGATTCTATAAATTCCCAATTTAGGAGCTTTTTTAAAAGAAACCTTAATCAGGGTTCGTTTTATACTCCAGAAAACAATACCATATATATATCGTTTGCTGATTTAACTTTAGGTATGCTTGGTCATGAGATTGCCCACGCAATAATATCGCGTTATTTTGTGGTCCCGCCTCCTGCAAAGATTCAAGAGGTTCTTTCTGGGTATGTAGAGTATAGCTTAAGAAAATCAACCGGCACACTACCCTAAGATGATTAAAAACTTACGACACGCCTGTATTGTAGTCAGGGATTTAGAAAAATCCCTGAGGTTTTACACCGAGATTATCGGCCTGGAAATCTCTAAGATTCTTACCCTTAAAGGAAGATATCCCGAAACAGTATTGGATGTAAAAGGAATCGAATTAACCTATGTTAAGATGCGCACTCCCTGTCAATCAAGAGTAAGCCCTCCGGTTTTTGAATTGCACTATTGGCACAAACCAAGAATATCGCCCAAGACCGGACGCAGTCACTTTTCTTTTACCGTAGAGAATATAGACCGGGAATATAAAAGATTGACCAAACAGGGGGTAAGATTTATCTCTCCACCCACCCGGGCACCCGATAATACTACAAAAATATGTTTTGCTTATGACCCAGATAATAATCTAATTGAATTTGTGCAGGATTTGAATAAATAGATATTTCTTAAGGATGAAAGGAGGTTAATATGTTCGCTGATATACCTCTGCCAGAAAATACTCAACAAATCATCATTGCGGTTATTATCTTTCTGTTTATAGTCTGGTTAATCCATCGAATCGAAAACCGCATAAAGTCCTTAGCCCAGAATGCGGTTTATGACAAATTCCCCTTCCTAAAAAAAGCGGTTGATAGCTTTGAGGCCAAGTTAGAATTTCTAAGTAAGCGGGTTGATGCAATTGAAGATAGGATATTTGAACTTGAAAAAAACAAAACAAAAAATATATAGTCAAAACAAAGGAGCTGAGAATGAATAAAATTCGATTAGTAACCACCTGGCTGGCATTAGTATCGATGGCTTTGTTTTTATCTGGCTGTTCCTTGCTCAACACGCTGGTGAGCGCAGGGATTACTTACGGCATTTATCAGGCAACCAGATAAGCTTATCTAACCAGGCTGTTTGAATTGATTATTAATAAAATTAAAATCTAATGATTACTGATTTTTATAAAAAAATAGAAGAAGTCACCGAAAAAGACCCCCGCTACAAATCAGACGCCTATGAGTTTGTCATGCAGGCACTTGGGTTTACCC
>JASFIK010000125.1:0-4109 GCA_050122705.1 Candidatus Omnitrophota bacterium
TATCCTGGGTCCAAATGGGGCAGGAAAAACCACCCTGCTTAAGATACTCTCAACCCTAATCCTGCCTGATAAGGGAACGATTAGGGTAAAAGGCTTTAGCGTAGGCAGGGATGATGAAAAGATTAAGTCCTTGATTGGTTTGGTTACCTCTGGAGAAAGAAGCTTCTATTGGCGCCTGAGCGGAAGGCAAAATCTGGAGTTCTTTGCGGCAATGTCTGGATTGAGTAAAAAGGCAGCAAAACTCAAAATGCAAGAACTCTTTTCTATGTTTAGGATAGATTATCTGGATCAGGATAAGCGATTTGATGCTTATTCCACAGGTATCAAGCAGAAATTTGCTCTTATCCGGGCATTGCTCAGCGACCCGGAATTGCTTTTATTTGATGAACCAACAAAAAGCCTGGATTATAAAACTGCCTCTGATTTTAGGGATTTTATAAAACAAGACTTGGTTAAGCGTCAGGGAAAAACAGTAATATTTACTACCCACCAAATGGACGAGGCGGTTGATTTTGCACAGCAATTTATGATATTGCATCAGGGAAGGATTTTTGCTTTGGGAACACTCGAAGAATTGAAAACCAGGGTTAATAATCCTAACGCGACTTTGGGTGAAATCTTTATAAAATTAACACAAGGGCAATAAATATGTTAAAAAGAATTCTCGCTTTCTTAAAAAAGGACTTCTTGATTGAATCTAGTTATAAGCTATCATTCCTGCTGAATATCTCTGCCGTACTGGTAAGCATACTCACTTATTTCTTCATTGACAAATTATTTGGTCAACGCATGGTTGAGTATTTAGAGGAATTTGGGGTGAATTATTTCTCCTATGTTTTGTTGAGTATGGCTTTTTTTAGTTATATCGGAGTTGGTTTGGGCTCTTTCTCCAGCCGCATACGCTCAGAACAGATGCAGGGAACATTGGAAGCGCTACTTTTAACCCCTACCAGAATCTCAATCATCCTATTCTCATTAGCACTCTGGAATCTCTTGTTTGCTACTCTTAATGTAGTTATCTATATCCTGGTGGGGATATTTTTATTTAACATAAATTTCACCAATCTAAATTTATTATCTACTTTGGTGATATTAGTATTAACCATAGTCTCTTTTAGTGGCTTGGGTATACTCTCAGCAAGTTTTATTATGGTGTTTAAGCGGGGTAATCCTGTGGGTTGGATAATCAATAATTTGGAAGGTCTAATCGGTGGCGTATATTTTCCGATTGCGGTTATGCCCGCAGGCTTGCAACTTGTAGCAAGATTTTTTCCGATTACCTATGCTATCCGGGCAATTGAACTTGCTGTCTATAGAGGTTTTGGCCTAAATCAACTCAGCAAGGAAATTAGCTTTTTACTCTTGTTTTCCTGCCTTCTGTTGCCCTTAAGTTTTGCCTCATTTAAATACGCGCTTAAAAGAGCACGCCGCCAAGGAAGTCTGCTTCAGTATTAAATAATAAAATGGGGTCAGAATTATTTTCTGATAATATGACCCTGACACTGGCAAGTTGAAAAATAATTCTGACCCCAAAAATGATCTAAGAAATCTTCTGCAGTAATTTGAGGCTGGAAGATAAAATAGTCTTAAAATGGATAAGGTACCCCCCAGCGATAGATTGGCCAGGAGAAATGCCGTATTTTGCAGAGAGCATCTTCGGTGAAGGAAAGGTAATTTCTCTTAAAAACCTTAATCTATCAAGCGAGCTTTCCATCATTGATAATGTAAAAAAGAATCTGATATTTTCTAATGTTACACCTGATAGTATTGACTTAAACACCCTTTTTTCTAACCTGCCTTGCCTTTTGGGTTTTAATCCATGTAAAACAAATCCAGGTATCTGGCGCCCTAAAATCTCCTTAACATAGCTAAGCACGTAATAAACCGGCTTATATATTTTATATCTAAGGCAATTCTGGATAAATTTATTCCAATTAATCTCATTTTCATAATAATCGATGGTTCTGGCAATATCTACAAACCAGATTAACCCGCTTAAGCCGTGATGCAAGGTCAAATGCAGACAAAGGTCAATTAACAGATACTCTGGCGATAATATCCTTGCCTCCTGCCCGTTGATTTCTATGATCCTTGCGCTTTGCCTAACCTCATCCATATTTAGATTATAAGATTTATTGCGCGATTTTACTCTGGTTACATTGGTTAATTCGCAATGCACATCCACCATTATATTTCCTTTATAAAAGGCTTCGGGATAGGAATCGGAATTTACGTATCCTAATTCCTTTAACTTATCCTCTACTAAAGGAAGGTTCTGTCTATGGATTAAAAGATCGATATCATACATCGGGCGCAAGGCAATGTCTTGATAGACAGTATTAATTAAAACCATGCCCTTAAGAAGAATTACCTCGATATTGCTGCGATTAAAGGAACCCAGGATATTATTCAACTTTTCATACAGCAAGGCATTCCTGGCGGCGATAGTATAATAGCTATTATGCAGCCTTTCGCGGATATCTTTCGGCACTACACACTCGGTATAATCGATTCCGGCAAGGCCTTTATAAGCAAGGGGCAAAACTCCTTCTCCCCTTGCCCGGTCAAAAAAATAAGCCCAGTTTATAGATCTTGAGCTTAAGATTTGTCTAATCTTATTGGTATTATGCTTATCAAGCTCTATTCCAGCACAATAGCGAATTAATCGTTCTTCAGTAAGCATATTCTTCAACTATTTTTTTGAACATTCTTGATCATGATAATTAGTTTCTGCCGAGTTGCCTTAGCCTTCTGTCTCAGTTCTTCATCTATCGCTGGAATAGATATCTGGCTAAAGCCCATTTTCCGATAAAGATTAATTGCCGGCCTATTATTCTCGAAAACCAGTAATTTAATATCAGAGGCTCCACTCTTAGCCACAAAATCACAGACCATCATGGTAAGCTGTTTTCCTATCCCTAATCCGCGATAACGCCAATTTACCCACGTGCCAAAAATCCACCATCCATAATATTCAGAATTATTCTCCAGAAATTTATCTACAGTTGCTTTACCGACACTTTTATTGCCTATTTTAGCTAAAAAGTGATTTGCGCAGCCTCTTGAAGGCTCAAATTTATAGAGAATCTCTTTCCTGATTAACCTCTTGGCAAGATTGCGATATATTTTTAAGCCATGAATAAGGCGTAATACTCTACTTGCCATCCGTTTGAATATTCTGATTAATGGTGAAATTTTAGAAAGGAATATATATATTAATCTTACCAGGCAATGGGTAAGATTAATAACTCGTCCATTCCGCTCAATAGTCATCACCCTACCAAGAACCTCATCTGATAAAACCTCCTCTGCCTTGCCTGTGTTAGAGTCGCCCTTTGCCAAGAAGGTAGGTCTATCATTTTGATGAAATTTATTTACTACCCGGTGGCAAACCATATGCCCGCCTGTGGTTTTGTAGAATATTACATCTCCTATCCTTATTTGATTTGCCTGAACTCGCTCAACATTCAAGATATCTCTATCTTTTATTGCTGGATACATACTATGTCCTTGTGCCTGGAAGCGCAGATAGCTTTCCCTACCTAATATGTCTTTACTTAATCTTATAAAATCAAGGTGAGAAGACTTCATCAATGGTTCTTTATGAAATCTAGTGCGCTTTTATCAGGGAGGAACTCCAATTCATAGATAGGGATATTTTTAACTAAATCTGAGAAGAACTTTAAGGTAAACTCCATACCCTGTTTATCCCAAAATGTAGGAAAAGAACAACAAATTAAACGGGAGACAGCATCAAATGGGTCAACCTCCTTAACCCTATTGACTTTAGCATGCCTGAGAAAGAAAATTTTCTTCAAGGGAACTTTTTCTGGCAAACATATCTTAGACTCTCCATGCCAGGGAGTGCCATATATCCAAAAGCGCTGCTTAATTTTTCTCACAATAATCCTGTCATCACTAAGAACGCAAACCCGGTTGCCAGACCATAATTTTGCCATCGTTGATTTTCCCTGTCCTGAGCGCCCGACAAAAAGATACCCATTTCCGCTATCATTAACGCCGCAGGCATGTAGCATTACTCCTCTGCCACGGGAAAGCAGGATTACCATCAAGATCTGGATTAAAGTATACTTGGCAAGATTAAAAGA
>JASFIK010000126.1:0-4056 GCA_050122705.1 Candidatus Omnitrophota bacterium
CCTATTCTACCCCAAACAAAAACCCTCTGCAACATCAATTCCAGAGGGCCCAAATATTTCCCTTATAACAACTCCCCTAAAACGTCTACGATTCAATCTAAATACTATCTATTAAGACAGTAGGCCATATAATTTTTGCCACTTGTCTATCTTTTCTTGTGACCAGTTTAGTCTTTTAAAATAGAGAGTAAAATAATCCATCAGGGCTTTATCTTCTTTCTCTTTAGCCCTTAATATAGCTTTAAATTCTTCTTCTGTACAAAAAGCTTTATTGGGGTCTAATACAGTGAGGAGTAATTTATCATGCTCATCTTTTGCTTTTTTCCATTCGTCTACTGCCTCTTTTATTTCATCTGCCATTTTTACCTCCTTTTACCCTCCAATTATACCACCTCAGTCTCAAAATTGACAAAGAAAAACCCTCTGCAAGCCTGATTCCAGAAGGCCAAATTTGATTATATTTTAAGTTAAGGCTGTTTGCAATAAATTGAATAGATATCCTGTAAGTACAATTGCCAAAGCTACTATCCCAAAGAATATAGCTATCAGCCTAAGCTTCATCGCTCTTTTTAATATAACTGCCTCAGGCAAACTCAAGGCAGATATGGCCATCATAAAAGCTAGAGCAGTTCCTAAGGGAATTCCTTTGCGAAATAGCGCCACGGCAATAGGAACAATTGCCGCACAACTGCCATACATCGGCACCCCCAATAGGGTTGCCAGGGGAACCGAAAAATTCCCTGTCTTGCTCATTATTGACTGAATAGTCTCCCGGGGAATATAATTATGGATTAATGAACCAATTCCCACCCCTAGTAAAATCCAGAACCAGAGCCTTTTAACAATAATCCTTGCTTCTGCTATACCAAAAGAAATCCTTTGTTTAAACCCCTTAAATTTTATTTCTAAGTTTATCTGTGATTGATTTGTAGCTATATCCTGGCTAATATATCTCTCCAGATGCATTTTACCGAGAATAATGCCTGAAATAACTCCTATACAAATGCCGCTTAATACATACCAAACTGTAATCTTCCAGCCAAAAAATCCCAGCATCAACACAACCAGATATTCATTGATTAGGGGTGAGGTGATTAAAAAGGAAAAAGTAACGCCTAAGGGAATACCTACCTTCAAGAATCCTAAGAATATAGGAATAGATGAGCAGGAGCAAAACGGAGTCACTGCACCAAACAAGGAAGCAAAAAGATTACCAAAAGCCTTTTTTTGAGCCAGCCAGGCCTTGATTTTGTGCTGGGGCAGAAAGGTCCTGAAAAACCCAATAAGCGAAATCATCACAAAGAGCAATAACAAAATCTTTATTGAATCGTAAATAAAGAAGTTTATTGCCACTCCCAGCCTAAAGGAAGGCTCAAGCCTGAAAACCGCATAGACCAACCAGTCCGCAAACAGCTTTATCATACTAACTCCAGTCCCGCTATTCTACCCCAAATAAAAACCCTCTGCAAGTCTGGTTCCAGAGGGCCCAAACCTCTCCATTGTAACACGTCTATGATTTCAGGCTAAAAAGAATAATCCAATGCTGATATAATCTGCATATCATTTTTCTTAGTCCCTGAAGGTGAATTTGCATT
The DNA here is from genome assembly GCA_050122705.1 of Candidatus Omnitrophota bacterium. Lineage (GTDB taxonomy): Bacteria > Omnitrophota > Gorgyraeia > Gygaellales > JAHJCI01 > JASFIK01. The sequence continues at coordinate 1,596 of JASFIK010000126.1, forward strand.
GTAATCGTCAATTAAACTTATACTTAAGGATAATTTATCATCTATGGGATTAGTAAACTTAGTTTCTGAATGAAGCCTAAACTCCCCTGCATCACTCAAAGAGGGATAAAGCGTTAAATCCTGAGATATCCTGGATTCAGCAAATAATTTCTTTTCAAAAAATGCCCTAGGGATTAAAACTACCTCATTGCTATCCTTGGTATTGTCTCTATAGTCTGTATGCTCTAAGCCTAAGCCTGTTTCTGCCATTACCTTCCAATCAGGCTCATCAGAAAGCCAGTATCCAGTACCAATAGAGGGAATAATCCGATAATTTATATTAGCAAACCTGTCGTGGTCAGCCTCTAATCTATAAAAATTATACCATCTCTTCTCTTTGCCGAAGCTATAGGCATAGCGACCCATAGCATACCACTTTTGAGAATCCATTTTCTTATTCGTAGATGAGTAATTAATGTTGCCTTTAAAGGTAGTTTCATCATTATCTGTCTTTTTATTAGCATCAAGTCCTATGTTGACCCGACTACTTTCTGTATTGCCGCTGTTTTTGCTATAGCCGATTGATAGCTTTCTCTGCCAGAGACTGTCAGGTTTTAGCTCAGGCACTACCTCTTGAATCTCATCAGTCATGACAATATGATCAAGGAATTCCCGATTAATTGTTACCAATCCAATTGCCTCTGTCTCTATAGAAATACTTTCTTCTGTTTCACTGGTTATATTGCCTGTAATCCTATCGCCGTTTTTCAAGTATACTTCATCAGCCGATAAATTTGACTGAAGCAATAAAAAAGACCATAAGATTGTACAAACAAATATACTCACTAAAGATGAGGGTTTCATATCTTTCTCTCCTCTTTACCTATTCTACCCCAAAAAACCCTCTGCAAGCCTGATTCCAGAGGGCAATTGGGGACACCATTGTATTCAGCTCAAAGGGTGTCCCCCGAACAGCTGAAAGGATGTCCCTGATTTTTATTATTCTTTAGTATTATCTAAAACCTTAAGGGCTTCTTTGGCCTTATCAAGATCTTCTTTTCTCACTAATAACTCTGCTCCTCGCCCTGTAAGTGTTAAATGAGCACGCATAAAACCACAATCATCAGCAGTGATAATGGCCTCAATTCCATTGGACTCAAGGATATTCTTCGCATATTCAGCCTCATTTCTATAAGGAAATCTTCTCGCAACCACTAAATCCATATCTTTGTGTCTTAAATATTCTGTATTTTTGGCAGATTTCTTTCTCTCTTCTATTTTATTTTCTATCCCCCTTTTCTTGGCTTCTGCTAACATCAATTCGTAAGCCTCATAGGGTTCTTTTTTATATGCTTCTCCGTCTTCTAATATGAGTTCTATTAAATGCTCTTCCGGCATATCTGTATATAGTTTCTTCAGCCTTAATCTTTCTTGCTCTTCCATCATTTCCCCTCTGTCTTATTCTACCCCAAACAAAAACCCTCTGCAAGCCTGATTCCAGAGGGCCCAAAAACTATCCCATCCCCTATTTTATTTTAAAAATTCTCACAGTCATCCATTGTTACACATATTGGCTTATCAATTAGATCTATAACGTCTCTACGATTAAGCGCTAGAGTTTTAGTTCTTTCATCAGGAAAAACTAAAACTTTGATATCTTCTCTAGATAATCTAATTCTATATATATGATTATCTCTATCTTGTGCGATAATATGTCCTTCATCTTCAAGTCGATCAAGGTGAGTAATTCTCCATTCCAGTTCATCATAAAATAATAAATCATCGGAATTCTGTTCACCCATTTTCTTAATATATCCTAATAAAATTTCAAATTCTCTAAGCATATCTTCATCTCGCGGACCTAAAAAGTCTCTGACTCTTCTTGCACAAACACCTATATTTGAATAATCACCATTTACAATATAAAAAACAGGATTTCCATATCTCCTTATTACATACTCTCTGTCAACACCAATACCGAGATTGCCATAAGTCTGTGCATGTTTTTTCACCATACTTAATTTTATCTCAGTAAAACAAGTTCTTGCGATTACTGCTTGAATCCATTCTCCTTCTGAGTCATATATTCTTTCATCTTCTGCTTGATTCCTTTGCATAAAGAAGCCATCCCTCAATATATCAATTAATCTGTCTACATATTGTTGTCTGACATTATCGTCTAATGCATCGGTAGGACGATGGAAGTCTTTGCCTGTCCAATGCACTAAAAACTTAGTATGCAAAACTGCCATTATACTACCTCCTTATTTAGTTTGATATTAGGAATCGCACAGAAATAAATTCATGGGAATGAGGTCAGAAATGGAGTCAGATTTATTTTCCCAAAAATACCATAATGTCCATTTGTCATGATCGTAATGTATACATTTTTTGGTCTAACAATTCAGGATTGGCTTTGTCAAGAAAAAGGTTGACGCGCTGCATTATTGCTTTTGTAATTTTATAAAATTCCCATTGTTTT
>JASFIK010000127.1:0-3999 GCA_050122705.1 Candidatus Omnitrophota bacterium
CAATTTCGGCGAATAAGTGCTAAATTTCCTATACGTTATCGGATTAGAAGGGGAGGGTTCTTCGCTTCAGCATTAACCGAGAATTTGAGTCTTTCTGGGACTAGGCTTAATGCAGACCGATTTTTTCCCCAAGGACTCAACCTTAATTTAGAATTGAATATTCTTTCTAAGATCATTAATCCCGTCGGGAAAGTAGTTTGGTCACAGCCCCTGCCGCATTCTAATCGATATAAAATGGGTATACAATTCATTGAAATTAATCCGCAAGATAAAAATTATCTCACCGATTATGTCAATATGCGTATTCCCGAGCTGAGCCAAAGCCAAACATAACAATCAACTAAATGGAAACTAAACCAACCGAAGGTCCAGTTAATTGTCCTGCCTGCGGAAAGCCAATCAAAAAAATCAAACGCTACTATCGCAACGGCAAATATTATTGCAATAAAAAATGCTGGCGTAAGAGCACCGCTCCCAAAGAGGGCTCTTAAATAAGGCTAAAAAATTTAGGTTATGGCGAATTTACTAAAAAATAAGTTAGAGCGAAGGCGTTCTCCTCGAATCAGGAGACAGATCCCTCTAAAGATACAGCATGAAGAATATGATTTGGTTGGGCAAACCCAAGATATAAGTTGCATCGGCGCATATTGTACGATAGATAAATACATCCCGCCCTTTTCCTTAATTTCAATCATCTTACTCTTGCCTTTGAGAACAAATGACCGCAACGGTATTTGTAATGTGCGTTGTCGCGGCGTAGTAGTTAGGACGCAGGTTAATCCACACAACCACAAGCAATATAATATTGCTATTTATTTTAACCGCATCAGCAAGTCCGATAGGACCAAATTATTACACTATGTACAACAATAATTATGACCGCGCGTTCCAAAACCAACGCAGTAAAACTGTTCATCGGATTTATTTTCTCCCAAGAGCAGATATACCTTAAAAGCAAATTCCGATTAGAAAAGACCTTCGGGAACATCGATTTTGAAAGTCAAACCCTACCATTTAATCACACCCAGTACTACCAAAAAGAATTCGGTCATAATCTAAAGCGCAAATTCATAAGTTTTAAAAAATTGATTAAGGCAGAGAGCTTAGCGAGGATTAAGCGTATTACTAATAGGGTGGAACACTGCTTTCTTAAACAAGGTAAGCGCCAGATTAACATTGATCCGGGAATCTTAAATTTAAGTAAGATTGCGCTTGCCACCACTAAGGACTATAAACATCGCATTTATTTGAATAAAGGGATTTATGCAGAAGTAACGCTTTACTACCAGAATAAGCGTTTTCAGTTTTGGGAATGGACTTATCCGGACTATAAAACTGCCGCATACATTCAGATATTTAATCAGATTAGGGACATTTATTCGCATCAATTAAAGTCTTGATTTATTTCAACCAGTTATTCTTTAGACTTTTGTTTCGAGAACGAAACCCTTTGTTTATTTGATTGAGACTTACTTTCTCAATCGCTGGGTTTGTTCGGCCTTGCTCTTGAGCGCACCGTGCGCTTTTCCCCTGCGTGGAAAAGCTTCGCTCGGAGTAAATGCTCGCTCTTGGAGAAAGTTAAACTCAGCAATGCGTGCCCGCTCGCATTTCCTACGTGCGCTCCGAGTCAAGCCCTTACACCCAGCAGACAATATTCTTTATAATATTTTATCTTTTTCGATTAATGCAACCATCATACCTGGAGTTATATAATAGCGGGGAATTAAAAAAGAGGGCGGATCAGGCTTTTAGCTTGCTTGAATCTTGTGTCCTTTGCCCGCGTTGCTGCAGAGTTAATCGACAAGAAGATAAAAAGGGGTTTTGCAAGACCGGTATTCGCGCACGGGTATACAGTTATATGCCTCATTTTGGGGAAGAGCCGTGTATTTCCGGAAAACATGGTTCGGGTACCATATTTTTTTCCGGTTGTAATATGACTTGCGTTTATTGTCAGAATTATCAATTCAGTCAGTTAAATCAAGGCCGGGAGGTTAGCGTATTGGAGCTGTCGCAATTTATGCTAGAATTGCAAAACTTAGGTTGCCATAACATAAATTTGGTTACCCCCACACATGTCATCCCTCAAATTTTGGGGGCATTAATTCTAGCAACCGCTCAGGGCTTAAATATACCCTTAGTATATAACACAAGCGGCTATGAGCTTACTGAGGTAGTCAAGCTCTTAGATGGAATAGTTGATGTTTTTCTTGCGGATATGCGTTATTCTGAAGATATGATGTCAGTAAGGTATTCAAAGACAGCGGAATATTCAAAATATAACCAGGCAGCGATTAAACAGATGCACCAGCAAGCAGGGATTGCCGAATTTGACAAATCCGGATTAATAAACCGAGGATTAATAATTCGGCACTTAGTCTTGCCTAATAAAATTGCTGGTACGCAGCAGATAATGCGCTTTATTGCCAGGGAGCTCTCAAAACAGACCTATATTAGCCTAATGAGTCAGTATTTGCCCTGCCATAAAACAGAAGAATATCCAGAACTTTCCCGCCGCATATCAAAAAATGAATATAATCAGGCAGTAGAGATAATGCAAAATTGCGGGCTTTCTAATGGGTGGCTACAGGAGTCTGGAGGAATGGCGCACCTGGCAGGCACAAATATAAAACCCAGATAAAAAACGCCACTACTTTTTCCTACCAGTTATATTTTGTTATGGTATAATAAACGCTAAACTCAGGACTAATTCCTACCAAGATGAAAAAAAGAATCTGGATAATTATCCTAACCCTAATCGTTGGCTTAATTGCTTTTTATTATTTCTGGCTTTCCCCCCGATATGTCGTACCTATCCTGATGTATCATCGTTTTGGTTACGATACAGAAAGTAGTCTATTTGTTACTCCTGAGAATTTTCAACGCCAGATGGCCTATTTGAAAGATAATCACTACCAGGTAATTTCATTGGATGAATTAGTCAAGGGGATAAATAATAATGAAAGATTTAAATATAAAACAGTAGTGATCACTATTGATGATGGTTATCTAGACAACTATACTTACGCTTATCCGGTCTTAAAAAAATATGATTTCCCAGCAACCATATTTCTTATTGTTGGCTTTATCGGTAACCGTTCAGATTTTATGACCTGGGAGCAGATTAAAACAATGTCTGATAACAATGTCGCTTTGGGCGGCCACACCATAAATAATATATATCTACCCAATATAAAGGAGAGAGAGATTTTATGGAACGAGACAGCAGGTTGCAAAGAACCAATCGAAACCAATATCGGAACCGAGGTTGATTACTTTTGTTATCCTACAGGTGGATTCACCGAAGAAATAAAAGAGATGCTAAAGACGGCTGGCTATAAAGGTGCCTGTACTACTAACCGCGGGCTAGTCGAACTGAATAAAGACGTGTATGAACTAAAGAGAGTAAAAGTGACTAATTCGGATACCACTAAACCATTTAATTTTTGGGCTAAATTATCAGGATATTACAATCTTTTCAGAAGTCGGAGAAAAGGGCATTAGGCAAGTTTTATGATTTTTAGGAGGGCGAGATGATTATTTTAGTATTGTTGATCTTGGCAGGAGGAATTTCCTTGGCGGTGTATGCCTTTATGCTTATTGAGAAATCCAAAGCAAAACAAGGTGAGTCAAGGCAAATCGAAGAACAAAAAGCAACAGAGTTAGAGAATCAAGCTACCTCTTATAAGGCTGATTTAGAAAAGGTGCGCAGTGAGTATAATAAACTGCAAAATAAACTTGAATTCCTAAAGATGGAATCCGAGGAAGCCAAAAAAGCCGATGCTGATTTAAAGGAAGAATTAAAAAAACTCAGAGACTGGCATAATAAGGATCAGGAAGAATTGGAGAAGATTAAGAAGGAGAGCTCAGCCAATAAAAGCGAAGCCTTAAAAAAAGAAAAGGAGGCAGCCGAGGAGTTCTCGAAAAATGTAGGCTTAAACACTAAAATAAAAGAGCAGGCAGAACAGCTGCAAGCTCAGGAAAAACAAAATAAGGAACAGG
>JASFIK010000128.1:0-3968 GCA_050122705.1 Candidatus Omnitrophota bacterium
ATGGTTGCTATTGCCTCATCTGTAACTTTCGCAGAAAAACCTGAATGGGCAGGCAAGGAAAAAGAGGATAAGGAGAAGGCAGAAGAGGCGAAGACCGGACCTGATGAAAATAAGAAAGCAGCTCAAGAAGCTTTCCAGGCGGCAAAAAAAGATGCCCTGGAAAAGTTTGAGCAGGCCAAGGAAGCGGCAAAAGAGCTTAAAGGCGAGGAGCGAGAAGCAGCGATTAAAGAAGCCGAAGAAGAAAAAGATAGAGCTATTCAAGCGGCGGAAGAAGCCAAAGATAAAACGATAAGTGATATAGAATCTGCTAAGGCGGAAGAAGAGGCAGAAGAAGAAGCCGAGGAAGAAAAGGAAGAAAAAGAATCAGAGGAGTAAAAACTCACCTAAAAATAACCTTTGCAGTATATATAGCTTCGGAAATCTTCCCCCAAAAACCCCTGTGAGATTTCGCCCTCCTTTTGTCTAACTACCCCCTATTCATTTTAAGATTCTGGTGATATAATTATACGGGGAAGAAGCAAAAATTTATTAATTATGTTTAATACATCCAGAAAAAGACATAGATTAAGGATTGTAATTCCAGCCTATCCAGCATTTAATATTTATTCCCATATTGCTAAAAGGACTACGGCTTTGGGTCCTGTGTGTGTAGCAAGTGTTGTGAATGAAATTGAAGGATGGGATGTAGAAGTGATTGATGAGAATAATCTGCGGCTATATGGACCTAAAAATGACTCGGGTGGGGCTGATCATGAGTTGTTGCAACAAGAGAGGCCTGCAGATATTGTTGGATTTTACGGAGGACTTACAAGCACTATACCAAGATTGTACGAAATAGCTCAATTTTATAAAGATAAAGGGGTTATAACCATCGCGGGCGGACAGCATTTTCTTGAAGAGAATATAACTGAAGCATTAAGCTCAAGCATTGACTATGTGGTGATTGGCGAAGCAGAAGAAACTATAAAAGACTTACTTAGGGCACTTAAAGAAAAAAAAGAGCTTAGTCAAGTTAAGGGTATAGCTTATATGAAAGATGGACAAGTAGTTCTGACTACCCCAAGGGAGCCAATCACAGATTTTGATAAGTTACCCCATCCGGACTTTTCTTTAGTGCGTTATGCAGCAATTAAGTTATATCCTGTAGGAAGGATTCGCGGCTGCGGTATGGATTGTGAGTTTTGCACAGTCAAAGGCAAGCCTAGATGCGCTTCTCCTGAACGACTTATTGAGGATATTCGTTTCCTTCTTGAGACGCGCGATGCAAGGCATTTCTTTATTGTTGATGATCTTTTTGGACAGTACCGGGATGAGACAATACGCTTCTGTGAGATGCTCAGGGATTATCAGAGAAAAGTGGCCAGACGCTTGGACTTCACAGTACAGATAAGACTGGATAAGGCAACCGATCCAGCGCTGCTTACTGCAATGCGTCAGGCAGGAATTAATGCGGTTGCTATTGGATTTGAGTCTCCAATAGATGAAGAATTACAAGCCATGAAAAAACATATTAAGCCCCAAAACATGATCGATCTTGCACGTGCATATCATAATTTTGGTTTTTTAGTGCATGGCATGTTTATCTTTGGGTATCCGCTTAAAGAAGAAGTAACAATTACATTACCCAGTAAAGAAAGGATTAGGCGTTTTAAGGATTTTATCAAAAAATCAAAGGTCGATACTGTTCAGGTACTACTACCTGTACCTTTACCTGGAACAGAATTACGACGTAGACTAAAAGAACAGGGCAGGATTTATTCAACTCAGGTTATTGGGTGGGAATACTATGATGGTAATTTTCCTGTATTTGAACCTGATCAACCATTGACTGCCAAAGAAATGCAAACCTCATTACGTAAAATAATGGGTATGTTTTATCAATTTAAGTACATGTTTATGATAGGGTTACAAATTATTTCCTTTCCATCTATGGTTTTATATTTACACAATATCAAGGCAGGATGGAGAAAGTGGTATCGACCGTGGCGTAATAATTTAGCCCGTTTTGGTGGTTGGGTGATTCTAAAAGGGTGGACGTCTCAGTTTAGAAAGGGAATATTTTCTCAAAAATTAAAAAGGGCACAAGAACATTTGAATAATAACAAAAAACCAACAAGTAAACAATAATTATCCCTTGCGCCCATTCTGTACCTAAGGCCTCTTCTAAATCCTCTAATCTTTTGAGATTGTAGTTGACAAATAGTAAAATGATGCTATACTTAACTCAGTAGTAAATGTAGTAAATAAGGTAGTAGAAGTCTTAGCCGTAAGGCCAAGCAATACAGGCCTTGCGGTTTTTTTCTGCCATTATTTGCTATATCAAAAATATTATGGAAAGGAGGTAGTGAATAATGGCAAAAGGAAAAGTTAAGTGGTTCAGTAATGACAAAGGTTATGGGTTTATAACGCCAGATGATGGTAGCAAAGATTGTTTTGTTCACCATAAGGCAATCCATGGCGAAGGCTATAAGTCTTTAGACGAAGGCCAAGATGTCGAATTTGAAATCGGAGAAGGACCCAAAGGTCCTCAAGCAACAAACGTATTCAAGCTATAACCTAGCTTAAATACAACCCAGCCCACCTTGTTCATTAGCAGGGTGGGTTTTTTATCTATCCGAGACTCCCTAAATCCCCTACCATTTTAAGATTGCCGTGGTATAATTAAATCATAATGGAAAAAAGCAGGGTATATTTTATTCCGGTAAGCGAGGCAGATACAACCGCGGTTGTTACGGATAAGCTTAAAAAAATCCTTGCCGAAAGCAGGGTTTTGGACTTTCTCTCAAGCGGCCTTAAAGTTGCCCTCAAGATACATTTCGGAGAAGAGGGAAATACCGGCTTTGTCAGACCTGAGTATGTTAAAGTCATCTCTGATTTTGTCTGGCAAGGAGGAGCAACGCCATATCTTTCAGATACCAATACCCTTTACAAGGGAAAGCGCACGAATTCCCAAGACCACCTGGCACTCGCAGCTGAGCACGGGTTCACCCTAAAAACAACCGGAGCCAAGATTATCATCCCTGATGACTCACGCCCAGAAAACACCATTGACATCAAAATCAACCAGAGGCTGATTAAAACCGCAAAGCTGGTGCGCTTTTTTAAGGACGCTGATGCGATTGTGGCAATAAATCATTTTAAGGGCCATATGGTCACTGGCTTTGGAGGCGCCTTGAAAAACTTAGGCATGGGTTGCGCGAGCAGATCAGGCAAGCTGATGCAGCATGCTGGTATCTCGCCAGTTATCGATGAAGAAGAATGCATTGGTTGCGGAGAATGCGAAAAGGCCTGCCCGCCACAAGCAATAGAGCTAAAAGATAACAAGGCAGTAATCAACAGCGCAAAATGCATTGGCTGCGCCACCTGCATTGCTGTCTGCCCTAACTCAGCAATAGACGTAGACTGGGAGGCAAAGGCAGCAGCCGTGCCTGAGAAGATGGTTGAGTACACCCTGGCGGTGATGAAGGGCAAAAGAGGAAAGCTTGCGTTCCTGAATTTTGCCATCAAAATCACCAAGGAATGCGACTGCCTGGCAAAAGACGACCCCCGCGTAGCACCTGACATCGGAATACTCGCCTCTCATGACCCAGTAAGCATTGACCAGGCAAGCCTCGACCTCGTCAACCAAGCCTGCGGCACGGACATTCTCACCCAACTTCATCCCCGCCGCAACAGCCGCCGCCAGCTTAACTATGCCAGCGAATTAGGCCTCGGCAACCTCGATTACGAGCTGATAACCCTGCCGCAGCCTTGAAATAAAGGAAACTACCCCTAAATCGATCCATTCAAAGTGACTGTTCATTAAAATTAATTTGAGATTCCCCCTTTGAGATTGTAGTGGTATAATTGGGGCAAGGGGAGAAGTAAAGTGAAAGACGAAAAGAAAAGCCATAAGCAACGAATTAAGGCATCTATACTAAAACATAAAGAGAAAGAATCGAAGAAATTCGATAGGGCTCTTCAGGAGC
>JASFIK010000129.1:0-3929 GCA_050122705.1 Candidatus Omnitrophota bacterium
GCTGTTTGGGCGTTGCTCCTGGAGTGAAAGTGGCCTGTAGCTGTTTTATTATGGCATTAGCAGATACATCTTTAGGCGAAAAAGGGGCTTTTGTCTTTGCCGATTGCGGAATTGTTCCTCAGCCTGACAGTGAACAAATGGCCAGTATTGCTATATCATCAGCTGAATTAGCCAGTGAGGTTTTACAGATACAGCCACGAGTTGCCTTGTTAAGTTACTCCACTAAAGGTTCAGCAAGCGGTAAGATGGTTGATAAGGTATCCCAGGCAGTTGAGATTGTTAAGCAGAGAAAACCCGGTCTATTAATGGACGGTGAATTACAGGCTGATGCAGCAATCTCACCCGAGGTAGCTAAAACAAAGAACGCCCATACTATTTTAGGAGGCATGGCGAATGTGCTTATCTTTCCTAACTTGGATGCCGGCAATATCAGTTATAAATTGATTCAGAGATTGGCTAAGGCACGTGCAATCGGGCCGCTGATTCTGGGTTTGAATCAGCCTTGTAGCGACTTATCAAGAGGTTGCTCGGTTGATGATATTGTAGATTGTGTTGCACTAACTGCAATTAGGGCTCAATCCCAGAAAAGCAAGCAGGATTCTGGGGATAATAAAGCAGGTAATCGGTAGGCATTGTTTAATTAAGCAGAATAAGATGAATATTTTGGTGATTAACTGCGGAAGCTCATCGATAAAATATGATTTGTTTGATATGCCCAAAGAAAAGAGCCTGATTAAAGGAAGTATTGAGCATATCGGTGAGAATAAAGCAAGGGTTAAGGACCATTATTCAGGTTTAGAGTTAATATTAAGCAGGATAAAGCAGGTTGATGCTGTGGGTCACCGCCTGGTTCACGGCCAAGAAAGGTTTAAGCAGCCAGTTGTTATTGATAGCAGCGTGATTTCTAAAATTCGGGCAAGTTGTAAATTAGCCCCTTTACATAATCCAGCAAATCTTGAGGGAATCAGGGCAGCGCGTTCTCTTTTAGGTAGCCGACTTCCCCAGGTTGCGGTTTTTGATACAGCATTTTACTCACACTTGCCTAATTTTGCTTATATCTACGGCCTTCCTTATGAATTCTATCAGAGATTTGGGATAAGAAGATACGGCTTTCATGGAACGAGTCATGAATATGTAGCCAATGAAGCAAGCTTAAGACTAAAACAGCCTTTAAAGAAACTAAGGTTAATTACCTGTCACTTGGGTAATGGTTGCAGTATTACTGCGATAAAGCAAGGCAAGGCAATAGACACAAGTATGGGGTTTACTCCTTTGGAAGGCCTGGTTATGGGGACGCGTTGTGGAGATATTGATCCGGCAGTGATAATCTATCTAGTACGCGATAAGGGTTGGGATATTAAAAAGATAGACTGGGTTCTCAATAAGCAAAGCGGGCTCCAGGGGATATCCGGCCTAAGCAATGATATGCGCCGATTAACCAAGGCAGCTAAAAAAGGGAATCAGCGGGCAAGATTGGCTATTGATATATTTATCTATCGCATAAGAAAATACATCGGCGCTTATACAGCAGTCTTGGGGGGTTGCCAAGCGATAATATTTACTGCCGGCATTGGTGAACACCAGGCGGCAATCCGCAGAAGAATCTGCTCAGGGCTATTTACTCATCTAAAGAGCAGACCCCATATTCTGGTAATTGCTACAGATGAGCAATTGATGATTGCCCGTAAGAGTTATCAGTTAGTCTACGCAAGAAGGGGAGGTAGATAACCGATGCTACGTACAATACTAAAATCCAAAATTCACCGCGCCAGGATTACTGAGGCACAACTTTATTATCCGGGCAGTATCACTATCGATTACCGGCTTATGCAGGCTGCCGACATTCTTGAGGGTGAAAAGGTTGAGGTTCTAAATTTGAATACGGGCGCGCGCATTGAGACGTATGCAATTCCTGGCAAAGAGGCAAGTGGAGTAATTTGTCTTAATGGTGCAGCTGCGCGCAGCGGCTGTATTGGTGATGAGATAATCATCCTTTCTTATGGCTTGGTTGATGAGCGCGAGGTTCGCGAATTAAAACCTAAGCTTATTTTTGTCGATGAAGAAAATCACCTCAAGAAGGGATGAGTTTCCTGAATGGTTTAGGCAGGACATACCCTCTGTACAGGCCTTAGCAAAATTTCGCTCATTTAAACAGCAAGGGGTAAATACAGTTTGTCTTGAGGCAAGGTGTCCGAATTGGGCTAGCTGCCTTAAAAAGGGGACCCTTGCCTTTATGATTCTCGGTAATCGCTGCACGCGTAATTGCTCCTTCTGCGCGGTAGAGCAATCCAGAGAAAAACCCCTCCCCCTGGACAGGCAAGAACCATACCGGATATTGGAGATAATCAAGGAGTGGAGACTTAACTTCGTAATTATTACCTCAGTGACCCGTGATGATTTAAATGACTACGGTGCAGGGCAATTTGTGCGCACCATAAATTTTATCCATGATTATAAAAGTGACATACGCATTGAGATACTGATACCTGACTTTAAAGGAGCCTATCTTAGAAAGGTAGTAGAAACCAGGCCAGATGTTTTAGCCCACAATCTAGAAACTGTACCGCGTCTATATCCGATGATACGGCCAGAGGCTAATTATCAACGCTCATTAAAGGTGATTGCGCAAGCAAGAAAACTTGCCTCTGATTTGATTACTAAGTCTTCCCTGCTCTTAGGTATGGGCGAAGAGGAAAAAGAGGTAATTCAGGTTATGCGTGATTTGCGCAGGGCGGGCTGTGATGTTTTGGTTTTAGGCCAGTATCTTTCTCCTACACCACAACATTATCCGGTGAAGGATTTTATTTCGCTGGAGCAATTTCAAAGATATAAACACAAGGCTTACAGATTAGGATTTGAGGCAATTTTAGCCTCGCCCCTTGCGCGCACATCGTATCAGGCCGCCCAAATATACGATCGCTTAAAGCCGGCCCTAAAAAGATGCGTAAATTAATCTCATTTTTAATAAGAGTCTGCATCAGTGCGGGAATTCTATTCTTTCTATTTAAGCGCATTAATATGGATAAAATCATTGATGTTGTTTTACATATCAACAAGCCGATTTTAATCCTGGTTTTTCTATTATACCTTTTTACTTATGTTTTGGGTTTTTTGCGTTGGAGAATGTTGCTTATTGGGTTAGGTTTAAATCTGTCTAATTTTTTGATATTTAGATCATTTTGTATTGGCTACTTTGCCAATCTCTTTTTCCCCTCTACGATAGGGGGGGATTTAATACGTGGCATTGATTTGGGCTTGCGCGTGCATAATCCGAGAAGGGTTACCGCAAGTATAATACTAGACCGCATCAGTGGTTATTCAGCCCTGGTTTTCATTTGTTTGATAGCAATAATTATCGGTAAGCAGTTTATTACCGATATGAACGTGTTTATTGTCTTGGGCGTTATCCTGGCTTTCCTCGGGGGGGTATTGGCAATTTTATTTAATAAATTTTTCTTTTCCAAATGCGCTAAGCTGTTGCATCTTTTTGGCAGTATTGGCCAGACGTTGAGCAATCTGCATTTGGAAATATATAATTTTGGCAATCGCCGCAGAATTATTGTCAGGAACTTTATCTATTCTTTGATTATCCAAGCAGCCTTACCGTTAATAATTTATTTGATTACGCTTGCTTTAGGAGTAAATATCAAAGTAATTTATTTTTTTATTTTGGTTCCCATAGTTACCGCCATTTCTGCCTTGCCTTTTTCGGTTGCTGGCCTGGGGTTAAGAGAGGCAAGCAGTATGTATTTCTTTGCCCAGGCGGGAATGTCCGGGGAGATTGCTTTGACAGTTTCCCTTTTGAGTTTTGCCATAATATGCTTATTGGGTTTAAGCGGAGGGATAATTTATGTCCTTACATTTCCTAATCGATGGATACAACGTAATCAAACAGGTTAATTTTTTAAATGACATACCTACATTAAGTG
>JASFIK010000130.1:0-3795 GCA_050122705.1 Candidatus Omnitrophota bacterium
TGTGGTGAAAATGAGCTTGCCTTTACTTTTAAGCGCTTTTGTTGCGTTCTTGAGGATCTCAAAGTTCATCTCATCTGTTTCCATCAAAGGAAAGGCGCCTTCACAAAGCATTATCGCTAGATCAAATTCGCCTTCGAATGGAAGATTCCGCGCGTCATGTTTCTGAAAGTTGAGCTCTACTCCCTGTTCTTTAGCTTTTTCTCTTGCCCTTTTAAGTTGTGATTCGGAAAGATCAATACCGGTTACGTTATACCCTCTTTTTGTCAATTCAATAGCATGACGTCCAGTGCCACAGCCGATATCTATGATCTTTAAGGATTTATCGCTATTGATTTCCTGCTCAATAAAATCGCATTCCCCAAGCGTCCCTTGAACAAAACACTCCTTATCATACTTCTGAGCATAATTCTCAAATAATGCCTCGTACCATTGTTTCATTTTATTAACCCTTTACTTCTGGGTATCTGCATAATGCTCTTCTGCCTTTTTTAATGCTTCTAAGCTACCTATATCAAACCAGCCTTCAGTAAATACGTAGCCATAAACTGGCTCCTGGCGGGCTATCCATTTTATGAAATTACCCAGGGCATCCTGAGTAATGCCTATTTTCATATACTCTTTTACCTTGGCCACCTTTGTTCTGGGAATAAAGTACAATCCTGTAGAAGCAAGTGTACTTTTAGGCATTTGCGGCTTTTCTATAAACTCAATAATCTTAGCAGTACTATCAATACTAACTATACCGTATTGTTTTGCCAATGTTTTGTCTTTAACATCATAGAGAGCTACAGAAATATGAGGAGACTTATCCTGGGCAAAATGACAGAAGTGATTGATGTTAAATTCAAACAGATTATCTCCTGCGATTAAAAGAATGTCATCAACCACCTTCATCCTCTCAAGGGCAAGGCTCATATCCCCTATTGCGCCTAACCTGTCTTCATTTGAGGTAGTCCCGTCATTTATTACCTGAATTTTAAAGGGGAGGGTAAGTTGTTTACTCCAGGCTTCGATAGCGTTAAAAAACTTGGCATTGGTTACAATAAAAATTCCGTCACATTCTTTTATCGAGGCTATCTTTTCGCAAATCCTTGTTAATATGGGACTGCTCCCTACCTCCAGGAGTGCCTTGGGTTTATTTAAAGTAAGGGGATGTAGTCTTACACCGTATCCAGCAGCCAATATAAGTACCTTCATCTCAAATACCCTCCCTATAATTAAAACATGGCTTTGAAATCTACCACTTATTTAATAAAGAAAACTTTCCTCCACCAGTAAAAACAAACAATAGACAGACTGCCAATATAAGCAACTGATATTCAAACCCACCTTTCATGGCAAAGAAGCCATTTGCGGCATGAATCTTTGCGATAGCAACAGCCATTATAACCGCAATAAGTGCAGAACTTAATCTGGGTAAAATCCCAAAGATAAGGAACAGGCCACCTAATGCCTCAATAATTGCGACTAACCAGGCTAAGAAATTTGCAGGAGTTAAGTTAAGGCCTGCTAACATTTGGCTAAATCCTTCTATGCCGCTGCCTCCAAACACACCAAAAAGCTTCTGTAAGCCGTGGGCAAGGAAAATTACCCCAAGCGTTACCCGCAGGATAAAAATTGCAATGCTTGATAAATTTCCCTTAATCATACCTGCCTCCTTTCTTTAATTATCTTAGCTAATTGCCGATCAGCTATCTAAATACCAATTAAGCTTTACACTCACATCTCTTATTTCTCAGGATTCTAACTTGCTTCCTAGTTGAATCAATGTATTGGGTTTGCCTACCATTTCCTTTAGCTAATCTGGCATCAAGCCTACTCTTATGCGCGTATCCTCTCTGCTGCATTTCCTTTACCAGGCTTTGATGCCTGGAGTAAAGAGACCTTAATTTGCCCTGCCACCTTCTTGTTTCAGGATGCCGGGAATAACCCTTTTTATGCTTGGTTAAAATAACCCAGACAGCGTGCAATTCCCGATGCTCACCAAGTAAGTGATTTCTGCACAATTTATTAGGCGCAATATCCCAAATTCTCATAATAACAGATTATTTCACTTGGAGCAAATTTTGTAGTATTCCTAATTTATTGCGCATCCCCTGGCTTCGATAAAGACACATCAAATAATGCAATAGAGTAGGAAACTTCCCTTTAAGATTAAACCCGAATACCCTGCCGCAGGAATTATTATCAGCCATTGGGATAATATACCCCAAATCAAGTGGCTTATATTTTATCAAAGGCATGCCTTTAATACTACGCAAAATATTTAAGGCGGCTACTCTTCCTTGCACAATTGAAAACTGTACTGCCATTCTTAAGGGAATCCCTTTATCTAAGAACTGCCCGGCATCTCCTGCTATAAAACAACTCTTGGTGAGTTTTAAATTTTCATCTATGCTAATCCTGCCCTGCCGACTTTTTTCTTTGCTTAAAGCAAAAATATAATCGCTTACCTTTACTCCGGCCGTCCAGATTAACATAGCATTATTATAAAATTGCCCATTGGATAAAGCAACACCCTCTGCTTGAATTTTACTTACCGAGGTATTAAGAATCACCTCAATATTAAGCCTTTGCAAGTTGGCTCTAACATGATTCTTCATCCAATTGGGAAGCGGTCCTAAAAGCGAAGCAGCCATATCCACAATCAGAATTTTTTTGTTTTTTTTGTATTTGGCGCAATACCTTTTTAGATTAGTGGCAACCTCAATACCGGTATAACCTCCTCCTGAAACCACACATGTCTGGAAAGCATCACGCTTAAGGGATTGTAAAATCCTTTGAGCATCCAAAACATTGTCTAATTTATAAGCGTACCTCTTTATTTCCTGGCTTCCATAGAAATTAGTCTCTGAGCCACTCGCAAGAATCAGGTAATCATAGGCAAAATCTGCGGATGTTGCAAGAACTATTTTTTTATCTAAATCAAGGCTAGTCACTTCTTGGTTTATGAATTTACAGCCAAGTTTGAGGCATAAATCATCTAATCTGTAGCTTAAGTATTGATGGCTTATTCTTTCACCGATGATATCAGGCAGGGCGGGCAGGAAATCAAAACTCTCTTTCTTATCAATCAGGGTGATATCGAGTTTCTTTCTATATCGGCAAAGCCTCCTCAATGCACTTAAGCCGGCAAATCCTCCTCCGATAATCAATATTTTTCTCATCTAATGATATCCAATACCAATATTAAACTCACCAATGATTGAATGATTATAGTAATACGGGAAGATTCAATTAATTTCTCTTTCTGATTATAGAAAGTTTTAATGATATTAACTGCCTTAAAACTTGGGGCAATAAAAACTAGGGCAATTAAAGATAAGACACCCAAATAGCCCAATATTATATTTAGGCCTATACAAAGGAAGCCTAAGAATATTAAAAGGCAGTAGATTATATATGACCTTTCCTTACCTAATATGCCTACCCAGGTGTATTTACCCATTCTTCGGTCATCCTGAAAATCAGGTATCTCATTGGAATATAATATTGCTGTCGTAAAAAAACCAAAAGGTAAAGAGAGCATGAAACTCCTCAGGTCAGGAAAAATTTGGGTTTGGATAAAGTATCCACCCATTACCAAGGCCGGGCCAAAGAGAACAAAAATAATTAACTCTCCCAATCTGTGATATGAAAAAGCAAGTGGTTTATGCGAATAAGAGAAAACAAGAAACAAAATCAGCGCATAAAAACCGATGATTGAAAAATTGCGCAAAAACAGTGATAACATCAAAATGCATACAGCTGCTATCGCAAAGCAAATCATAGCTGCGTAAAAATAGAATTTTTCAG
>JASFIK010000131.1:0-3785 GCA_050122705.1 Candidatus Omnitrophota bacterium
AGGAGATGGGCCGGGGCTCAGGACTGGGCCTTGCCATCTGCTCCAATATCATTGAAAGATACAAGGGCTGTATCTTGGTTGAGTCCCAAGAAGATAAGGGTACTACCTTTACCGTAAGGATACCCATACAATAGATATGGATGATACGCATATTTTAATTGTTGATGATGAGCCATTAACCCGCAAGTCTTTATACGAGATTCTTAAATACGAAGGATACCGGGTAAATACTGCTAATGATGGCCGTCAGGCGCTGGACTTAATCCAGAAGCAGATGCCTTCAATTGTGATTACTGATTTAAAGATGCCGGGAATGGATGGCTTAAGCTTACTTAAAGAGATTCGCTCCCGGACCAAAGAGGTAGCAGTAGTTTTGGTTACCGGATACGGCACAATTGATAATGCAGTTGAGGCAATGAAAGAGGGAGCTTTTGATTATATTACCAAGCCAATTTTAGACAGTGAAATAAAACTGGTAATTCAGAGAATAATTGAGCAGCAAAAACTTCTTGAGGAAAATAAATTCCTGCGTCAACGATTAGCTGATACTACCCGCATTCAGTTTCATAGCCTGATTGGGCAAAACTCACAGATGCAGAAGGTTTATACTTTGATTGAAACTATTGCGAATACCAATGCTACTGTTTTGATACAGGGTGAAAGCGGCACAGGGAAAAGACTAATTGCCCAGGCAATTCATGAAAGCGATTATTCTCGACGGGAAAAGCCGTTTATTGAGGTAAGCTGTGGCGCGCTTCCCGAGACATTATTAGAGAGCGAATTATTCGGGCACATTAAAGGTTCTTTTACCAGCGCAATAAAAGACCGAGAGGGAAGATTCGAGCTTGCTAATGGCGGAACAATATTTTTGGATGAGATTGATACCTTTGTCCCGAGTTTACAGGTAAAATTATTAAGGGTGTTGCAGACTGGTGAGTTTGAGCGGGTGGGAGATACCCGGACAATGAAGGTTGATGTGCGGGTAATTGTTGCCACAAACCAGGATTTAAAAGAATTAATAAAGAGTGGAGCATTCAGAGAGGACTTATATTACCGTCTGAATGTTATTTCCATACATGCTCCTGCATTAAGAGAGAGAAAGGATGATATCCCGCTTTTGGTTGAGGAATTCCTAAAACGGAGTAATCAACGGGTAAATAAGAAAATAACCGGGATTTCACAAGAGGCAATGCAGGCTTTAGGTGCTTATGATTGGCCAGGCAATATTCGGGAACTTGAGAATATTATTGAGCGGGCAGTTATCCTTTGTCAGGGTGAAGTAATTGCTAAAGAAGATTTACCCGAGCATTTACAGGCTACTGAAGGCATCCAAGTTCAGGCAGAAGCACTTAATAACGGAGCAAAAAAGACAAAATTGCTTAAAGAGGCGTTGAAGAATCCGGAGCGGGAGATTATCCGCTGTGCATTAGAGCAGGCAAATTGGAATCGCAAAAAGGCAGCTGAGAACTTAGGCATAAACCGCACCACCCTGTATAATAAGATGAAGCAATACGGCTTATTAAACAATAAATAGATGGATAATAAAGAGATTTTATTTACTGATTTAGTAAACATTGATACCTGGCAGAAAATCCAGGACCATTTTGGCCAGGTTGTTGGAGTTGCTATACGCACAGTAGATAGAACAGGCAACCCAATCACCAAATGTAGCGGGCCTGCCAGGATTTGCGAAGAGATTATGACTAATTCTAAGGTAGGTGTTGCTATGTGTGGTAGTTGTCTTCCGCCATCTTTGAATGGAGTTAGTCAGGAAGAAAAATGGAAAGAGGGCTATCAGTGTCATTTGGGGCTATATAATTTTTGTATTCCAGTGACTACAGTTGATAATCAGGCAGTTTGCTATATGTTGGTTGGTCCAGTGTTTTTGGGCCGGCGCAGAAAAGAACAGGGGTATAAACAAAAGGCAGAACAACTCGGTTTAGACCAGGAGAGATTCATTGATGCGATTATTGAAGTCAAGGCATTTACATTCACGGGGATTCGCTCGGCAATTGAGTTAATCAGCGATATTGCCTGTTATGTAACGCAGTTGGGTTACAGTAGATTTAAATTAGAAAAACTAATTCCTGTACCTAAGATAGGCAAGCTAATGCACCGCTTTTATATAGAAAGGATATTGGGTGCGCTGCTTGATGTTTCATTTAACACTGCCGGGGGTGAATTTGGCTCAATTATGTTATTAAATGAAGAAACCGGTGAGTTATACATAAAAATTGCCAAAAACATTAAAAAGGATATTATTAAAAATACCCGGCTTAAAGTTGGTGAAGGAATTGCCGGTTTAGCGCTTAAGGAAAGAAGGCTGCTTTTGCTTGATGACCGGGTTACTGATGAGCGAATTAAGACACGCCTTAGGCGCCCGGAGATAAAATCCGCGATTGTAGCACCCTTTAAATTAAAGAATGAACCACTGGGGGTTATGAATATTGGTATAACCAGATCCACGCGCAGAATCACCCCAGAAAACATAGAGACCCTGCAGCGATTAATCGAGCTTACTGAAGCTTCATTGTCTGACCTCGCCAAGATGTAAATCTTGCCCTTACCATCTTTTCGATGTAATCTAGTCGGTATTATTGTTTTCTTTGGTGGGAGGGGGGGATTTTAAGTTCTTCCCGGTATTTTGCGATTGTGCGCCGGGCAATGTTAATCCCTTGCGCCTTGAAGAGCTTTACGATTTTATCATCGCTTAGTGGATGTTGATGGTCTTCTTCATCAATCAAAGCAATAATCTGTGATTTAACTGCCTCTGATGAGATTGCCTCTCCTTGCTCTGTCTGGTATGAGCCGCTAAAGAAATAATCGAGTTTAAAAATGCCATAGGGAGTCTGGATGTATTTGTTGTTTACTACCCGGCTGATGGTAGATTCGTTTCTGCCTACGCGTTGAGCAACCTCCTGAAGAGTTAATGGTTTAAGCTGTTCTTCCTGCCCCTGGGCAAAAAAATCCTTTTGAATGTCAATTATGCATTCAGCGATTCGTCGTATGGTATCTTGCCGCTGCATTACTGCCTTAATCAGCCAAAGCGCAGAATTGATTTTTTCTTTTAGATAATTTTTAGTTTCTTCAGGTGTATCTTTACGATTAAGCAGGTTTTTATACTGAGCGCTTATCTTTAACTTGGGGAGTTCCCGATTATTAACTATTACCTCATATTGCTCATCAATCTTTTCTACAATTATATCCGGTGAGCGGGATATAACTCGCCGGGTTTCACTTTGCGTAAATGCCCTGCCTGGCTTGGGCTCGAGCAGTGATATTTCTTTGGCAGCTTCTTTTATTTTATCAAGGGACACCTTCAGAGCCTTGGCAATGTTTTTTAGCTTATTCCTTGCCAGGTCAGGTAGATAATGCTCAACAATCTGATAGCATAGGGAATTCTGCTTTTCTTTTGCTTTGAGCTGAATAATCAGGCATTCTTTTAAGTCCCTGGCGCCGATTCCGATTGGGTCAAAGGTTTGGAGAATGGCAAGAATCTTATTTGCATCCTCTGATTTAACCTCTATTCCTTTGGAGGACAAAGCTTGCACAATGTCTTCAATTGAGCTTTGAAAATAGCCGTTTTGGTCAATATTTCCGATGATTAGTTCAGCAATCTTATACTCATTTTCATCCAGTTCCTGCATTCTTAATTGCCTGATTAGATGCTCCTGTAGGGTGGGCCCTTTAGTAACCAGGCTTTCGCGGTAGCTTTGTTTTTTCTGGGCTTCTTCCTGGCTGTAGCCGGCATTAAAGAAGCTCTCAGAGTCGGCTTTAAATTCTTC
>JASFIK010000132.1:0-3729 GCA_050122705.1 Candidatus Omnitrophota bacterium
AAGTTAGAGAAATGATGCGCCTTTAACCCTAATTTGCGGAAGAAATTTGTTTGGCGCACAATTAGAAATTTTTTGGCAAAAGTCTGCGAGGAATTACGACGCAGCGAAGGCTTCTGGTCCCCGAAATCCGTCCCGTAGCAAGTCGTAAACCGAAGCAGACGGCAAAAAGTTTCGTGCGACAAATAAATTTCTTAAAGTAAATTAGGATTTTTAAAATAATGTCAATACACATCTACAATACCTTAACCCGTAAGAAAGAGGAATTCAAACCGCAGCATCCGCCTGAGGTCAAAATGTATACCTGCGGGGTTACGGTTTATGATCAGTGTCACATAGGCCATGCCAGGAGCCTGTATATCTTTGATGTTATACACAGATACTTAGAATATAGGGGCCTTAAGGTTAATTTTGTCCGTAATATCACGGATATAGACGATAAGATTATAAACCGCGCTAATGAGCTTAAGATTAATTGGGAGGAGCTTGTTGATAGGTATATTGATAGTTACAAAAGTGACTTAAAGCTGTTAGGAATCAAACCTGGCATCCTGGATGGTAAAGAAGAGCCGCGCGCAACTAAGAATATCCCTGAGATGATTAAGTATATTCAGGGTTTGCTTGATAAGGGATTTGCCTATGTAACGGATAGCGGGGTATATTATAATGTGCGCAAATTCAAGACTTACGGAAAGTTATCTGGTCAAAGTATTGACCAGATGCTTAGCGGCGTAAGAGTTGAGTCAGATGAACATAAGCAAGATCCTTTGGACTTTGCGTTGTGGAAGAAGGCAAAACCAAATGAGCCTTCTTGGAAGAGCCCCTGGGGAGACGGCCGGCCTGGCTGGCATATTGAATGCTCGGTAATGAGCCAGAAATTCCTCAAAACCGATACATTGGATGTGCACGCAGGAGGAAGGGATTTAATATTCCCGCATCACGAGAATGAAGTAGCCCAATCAGAGGCATTGACTGGAAAGCAGTTTACTAAATACTGGATACACCATGGCCTTTTAACTATTAACGGACAGAAGATGGCAAAATCATTAGGGAATTTTGTAACGATTAAAGACTTTATTAATAAGCACCAAGATGCCGATATCTTGAAATTATTCTTTTTATCTACGCATTACCCTAATCCAATTGATTATAATGAGGAGAAAATAGAGGAATGTAAAAAACAAAAGAAAAGCTTTATTGATTTCTTTGATAAGGTAGATTCCTGGAAGCTCCGCGAGGGTAAGTCAAAAGCCACCACTTCCAAAGCAGATAACGATAAGATAAATAGTATTTGTAATAAGTTTCAGGAAGTAATGGATGATGATTTTAACACTCCTGAAGGCTTAGCTTGTTTATTCCAGTTACTTGATTTGGGTTTTGGTTTTATATCTTTTGATAAACAAGATGGATTTAATTATATCAAATCTAAATTAGAAACATTTTTTGATGTATTTGGGATTGAAGTATCTCGAGAAGAAATACCTGCAGAAGTTAAACAGATGCGTGAAGATAGAGATAAAGCTAGGGATAAAGGAGACTTTAAAAAAGCAGATGCTAAGAGAAGCCAGATAAAAGCAACTGGATATATTGTTATTGATACTGCAGGTGGTTCAGCTATGTCAGCTGTTCCTGCGCAAGAATAGATTATCGGGGGACGCCCTCCCGATTGAATGAAAGGGTGTTCCCCGATTGGATGAAAGGGTGTCCCTAAATGAGGGGAAAATTCATTACTTTTGAAGGACCGGAGGGAAGCGGAAAGAGTACGCAGGGCAAACTCTTGGTTAAATACTTAAAATCCAAGGGCAGGAAGGCGCTTTTTTTACGCGAGCCAGGAGGAACCTCAGTCAGCGAGAAGATAAGAAAAATTCTGCTTGATAAATCTAACCATCGTATTTCTTCCCTGTCTGAGATGTTATTGTATATGGCAGCGCGCGCACAGTTAGTCCAGGAAATAATAAAGCCAGCCTTAGCAAGGGGTTATTTTGTGGTTTGCGACCGATTCCTAGACTCTACCATTGCTTATCAAGGTTATGGGCTGGGGATTAATTTATCATTAATCGAGCATTTGGGAAAATCAGTTACCTTTGGCATAAAACCGGATTTAACCATTTTTTTAGATGTTGAGGTAAAAAAGGGATTGCGTGCCTGCGGTAGGAAATTAGATCGTATTGAGCAAAGGTCATTAGCCTATCATCAACGAGTGCGTAGGGGGTATTTAGCATTAGCCTCCCGATATCCTGGGCGCATAAAGATTGTTAAGCCTGATAAACAAAAGGCAGAAACGCAAGCTGAGGTTCGTAAGATAATCAAACGATATGTCTTGTAATCAAAATCAGCAGTTAGCTGATATTCTGATTAAGAATGCCTGGGAAAGCGGAAGGCTTGCTTGTGCCTATCTTTTCTTTGGCCCTCCGGGAACAGGTAGATTATTTCTGGCGCGCAGCCTGGCTAAGACAGTTAACTGCCAAGCCGGCACATTCCCTCCCTGTATGGCTTGTTCTGCATGTATAAGAATTGAAAATAACAACTATCCTGATGTGCATTATCTAGGAAAGGAAAATTCTAATTTTATCAAAATAGAACAAATTCACCAAATGCAGAAAGAGATTAATTTATCCCCCTTTGAGGGTAAATATAAGGTTTTTATCATGCTTAACACAGAGGATCTCACATCTGAGGCAGCCAATTGCCTGCTTAAGATTCTTGAGGAACCACCCAAAGATTCCTTAATTATTCTTATTGCCTCTGATTTGCGACGTATCTTTCCCACTATTATTTCGCGTTGTCAAAGAATAAAATTTAATCCCAAAGATCCCCATCAGGTAGAGGCTATACTTAATCAGGATTATCATTTGGATAAGGAGGTAAGCCATTTCCTGGCTTTCTGCTTTGAGGGGAGACTGGGGGAGGCATTGAGTTTTAAGGGAAATGATATTTTGAGCGAAAAGAACCAGATTATCAGGCAATTTATTATCAATCCCGGCTTATCGCCGGATAGATTAGATTACAAAGATAAAGAGAATATTAATTGGGTATTAAAGATTTTAATCGGGTGTCTGCGCGATATCTATCTACTCAAAATCGGATTAGAAGGGGTGGGGTTAATCAATCAGGATATTAGGAATGAACTTTATGCTTTAACCAAAAAGTTTAGCTTCTCGGATTTAGACCGGATACTCCGAGAGCTTTGCGCAGGATTAGAGAATATACGGCAGAATATCAATCCCCGATTATTGGTGGATAATTTACAATTGTTATGGAGAAAATAATTGAGATAAAAATCAGGGAATACGGCCAGATTGCTTACGCCAAGGTTAATCTGGACAACTTTAAAATAGGGGATTATCTTATCATCGAACAGGACCGCGGAATGGATTACGCCAGTTTTATTGCATTGGCAGATTCCAGTCACGGCGGCGCTGAGACCAAGCCGCTTAAAAAGGTTGTGCGTCGGGCAACCGATAAAGATTTGGCTCAGATTGAGCAAAATCGGCAAAAGGCCAAACAGGCATCTAATACCTGCTTAAGCAAGATTCAGGAGCATAAGTTGCCGATGAAGCTGGTGGGAGCAGAGTATGCCTTTGATTCAAGCAAGATAATTTTTTATTTTACTGCTGAGGGCAGGGTGGATTTTCGTAGCCTGGTCAAGGATTTGGCAAAGATTTTTCGGGTGAGGATTGAATTAAAACAGATTGGAGTCAGGGATGAGGCAAAGCTTTTTGGCGGGATTGG
>JASFIK010000133.1:0-3714 GCA_050122705.1 Candidatus Omnitrophota bacterium
ATATCGCTATCTGATTGCCTTTTTGGCTACGGTTGCTCTGTTTAGCACAGTAAAATATATTCAACTAGCAGAAGAGAAGCGTAAGCTATTAACCGACGTAGAGCAGATATGGAACAGGATTTCTTCCTTAGAGGGCCAGAGAGATGACTTAACGCAAGAATTGAAAGAAAAGGGACTGGTTGAGGCGTATCTGGGATTAGCAGAAAAGGAGATATCCCAGATTAATGCTAAACTGATTGAGGCAAAAAATACAATTATTAAACTTCAGTTAAGCATGGCAGAGCTAGAAGAAGAAAAACAAAAACTTAACTTAGAGGCAAACCGGCTTAGCAGTGAAGCAAAGAGACTGAGTAATGAAAAGGCATGGCTTGAGAGTAGATTTAATTCGCTCCAGGAATTAAAAAAGGCAATTAGAGAAATAAAAAAAGAGATATATTCAGTAAAAAAGGATATGCGTAAAAGAATAGATACGCTGGCTACGGCAGGCGGCAACCGGGGATATATAGTCAAAGACGGCGAATCTACTTATAGAAGAAAGGTTAAGATAAGGGTAATACCAGCTACTGAGTACTAGTGCCCATTCCAAGATTTATTCCCCCTAATAATTTTGATATTTCTACCGAGAAGATGGAGGACTAAATGTCAGGTTTTGATATTTTATTATTTGTCCCGATAGGAGCAATTTTAGCATTGAGTTTTGCGGCTTTTTTAACGGTTCGTATATTAAGATTTAACCAAGGCACGGAGAGGATGAGAGAGATTGCTTCTGCGGTGAGAGTAGGAGCAAGGGCATACCTCAAGAGGCAAAATAGTATTGTGGCAATATTCTTTACGATTATATTTTTTATCCTGATGCTTTTATCCCACTTCGGATATCTGGTTATGTTAGTTCCCTTTGCTTTTTTATCAGGTGGCTTTTTCTCAGGCCTGGCTGGATTTATTGGGATGACTGTAGCTACTAATTCTTCCCATCGTACAGCCAGTGCAGCCAGGGATAGCCTGAATTCTGGACTGCGGATAGCTTTTTCTAGCGGAACAGTTATGGGATTGATAGTGGTCGGTTTTGGACTCCTGCATTTGTCTGGCTGGTATTATCTTTCTAGATGGTATTATTCTCTTCATTCCTTACCGCCGGGGATAGATAAGATTACGGCAATTACTTCAACTTTGCTCTGTTCAGGAATGGGGGCAAGCTTTGTGGCTTTATTTGCCCGAGTTGGGGGAGGAATCTTTACCAAAGCCGCGGATGTAGGTGCTGATTTAGTGGGTAAGGTTGAGGCAGGGATTCCTGAGGATGACCCACGTAACCCAGCAGTGATTGCTGATAATGTGGGTGATAATGTGGGTGATGTTGCAGGAATGGGTGCTGACCTTTATGAGTCTTATATTGGTTCAATTGTGGCTACTGCTGCTTTAGGTCTGGCAGCCGGACTGGGAATAAGCGGTGTGGGTTTACCTTTGGTAATTGCTGCCTTTGGTGCGCTTGCCTCAATTATTGGTACGTTCTTTGTACGTTGTGGTGAGGAATGTAAGCAGGGTGTTTTGCTCTCTGCTTTACGAAGAGGGGTATATATAAGTTCAGGCCTGGTTGCCATATTTTCCTATTTTATCATCCGCTTGCTAATTGGTGCAGGCTACCTAGGGATTTATTTTTCTGTACTTTTGGGTTTAGGTGCAGGCCTGTTTATTGGTTTATCTACTGAGTTTTTTACTTCCAGTAATTTTTCACCTACCCGCTCGATTGCTAATGCCGCATTGATTAGTCCGGCAACCGTAATTATTGGCGGAATTTCTGTGGGAATGCTATCAACTGCTATTCCGGTGCTGCTGGTTGGCATAGTAGTTCTGGGAAGTTTCTTTTTATCAGGAGGAGCTGTTAATTTTAATACCGGACTGTATGGGGTAGGGATTTCTGCAGTAGGCATACTTTCTACATTGGGCATTACCTTAGCTACTGATGCCTATGGGCCAGTAGCTGATAATGCTGGCGGGAACGCCCAAATGGCAGGGCTTGGTGAAGAGGTACGCAGAAGGACCGATGCCTTGGATGCCCTAGGTAATACTACTGCTGCAACTGGTAAGGGTTTTGCTATCGGCTCAGCTGCCTTAACTGCCCTGGCTTTGATTGCTGCTTATCGTCAACAGATTGCCCAATTAGGTGTTGAGTTAGATCTTAGTTTACTCAATCCCAATGTATTGGTAGGTTTATTTATCGGTGCAATGCTTCCCTTTTTATTTAGTTCCTTAACCATTAAGGCAGTGGGTAGAGCCGCAGGCTCAATTATTACAGAGGTGAGGAGGCAATTTAGGGAGATTCCCGGGATTATGCAAGGTAAGGCTTGGCCTGATTATGCCCGTTGTGTAGATATTGTTACCCGCGCCGCACAAAAGGAGATGATTTTACCTTCTCTGACTGCAATTATTGCTCCCATCCTAGTTGGTTTGTTGATTGGGGTAGAAGCAGTGGTTGGGCTTTTAAGCGGAGCAACTGTTTCGGGTTTTGTCCTGGCAATAATGATGGCTAATTCTGGCGGCACCTGGGATAATGCCAAGAAGTTCATTGAGGAGGGGAATCTCGGCGGTAAGGGTTCTGCTGCCCATAAATCAGCAGTAGTGGGTGACACCGTAGGAGATCCATTTAAAGATACCTCAGGACCCAGTCTGAACATCCTTATAAAGTTAATGTCTATGGTCTCCATCACCTTTGCTACTTTTATCCTCACTTATACCCTGTTTAAATAACCTCCGTTAAATAAAAAATATTTGCTCCTTAAGATTGCGTGATATAATAATTTATCATGGACGAAAAGGAATTCCTCCAGAGATGCCTTAAACAAGACAAGGCAGCTTGGGATGAATTCGTAGAAAAATACTCCCGCCTTATTTATAACTACATTTTTAGCGTGTTTAAGATTAAAGGTCTGAAGATTTCTACAGATACTGCAAATGACCTTTTTCAGGAAGTCTTCCTTAGTTTAATCAAAGATAATTTTCATAAGCTGCGTCAGTTCAAGGGAAAGAATAATGCCAGTTTAGCTAGTTGGTTAAGAATAATTACTATAAATTTCGCCTTGGATTATTTTAAGAAGGAGAGACAGACACAGCTATCCTTAGATGAGGAGCTTACAGATGAAGGGTTTTCTCTAAAGGATATTCTCGCTGACGGGCGTATGTCGGCTAAGCAACTCTTGAGTGATCAAGAAAGGTTAGAGCATCTTTTTGAATGCATTGATAGCTTAAGCGCTCAAGATAGATATTTTTTAGAAATGCATATTTATCAGGGCATCAACCTAAGGGACTTACAGAATAATATGGGACTTTCACGCAGTGCTGTGGATATGCGTAAATTTCGACTTATCCAGAAGCTTAAAGATTGCTTCAAAGATAAAGGGTTTCAGTTAGAATCGTAAGCTTGCTTCGTCTATTATAATGGGAAGGATATGACCAGAATTGAGGAGATAATTAAGATGATTTATCGATTCTATCGCAAAAGGCAAAAGCAGATAAATTCACTCTGTCCTGATGAGGAAACCTTGGTGTGTTTTTCTGAGGGCAGGCTCTCGAAGGATGAGTCAAAAAATATACAAGGGCATCTTATTTCTTGTCGCCGCTGTGCAGAAATTGTTTCTTTATTTTGTCAACCACTCAAAGGGGAAAAAGAGGTTCCTGAATTCTTAATCAAAAAAGCAAAAAGCTTGATGAAGCAGAGCACTT
>JASFIK010000134.1:0-3692 GCA_050122705.1 Candidatus Omnitrophota bacterium
TTATACCGAAGCAATACCCTGCTTTTTAACCCTGACTACTATGGCCTTTACCTTTAGCATCACTGAAGGGATTGCCTTTGGATTCATTTCCTATTCGCTTTTAAAATTATTCAGCGGGAGATTTTATGAGGTTCATTGGATGATTTATTTATTTTCCTTTTTATTTGTGCTGCGCTATATTTTTCTCAATTAGCGATCTTGACATAAGGAGGGTGAATATGGCTATTCTTTGGCAGCGGATAATTCGGGCAGCTAAACTTGACCCCAGCCTCTATGAGGAGGTAGAAAAGGACACCCATGCCTTACCTCAAGCAATGGTTGTAGTTTTGCTTTCTGCAGTGGCTGCTGGTATCGGCACAATCTCTAAGATCGGGGTAGGCGGTATCTTTGCCGGTGCGGTTATTGGACTAATCGCTTGGTATATCTGGGCAATGCTGACATATTTGATTGGCACAAAGTTGTTGCCTGAGCCCCAGACCAAGGCTGATTTAGGAGAATTATTGCGCACCATCGGATTTTCCAGCTCTCCTGGTTTAATCCGCCTCCTGGGAATGATTGCAGGATTACAGCGCATAGTTTTTTCTCTGGCCGCTGCCTGGATGTTAGTAGCAATGGTAATTGCCGTAAAATCCGCCCTTGATTATAAGAGTATCTGGCGGGCAGTAGGAGTGTGTTTGATTGGCTGGATAGTTCAAATTCTTTTACTTACTTTTTTGTTCGCTCTTTTTGGAGGTTTAAAATCAGTATGATACATCGCGATGAAGACCTTGATTTCGAGATATCATTTTATGAGCAACTTCTGCGTAAGACTCCAGATTTTACTAATGCCCTGGTTGCCTTAGGAGATGCTTATACCCGAAGAGGCCGTTATAGAGAGGGGCTGGCGATTGATAAACGACTGGTTAAACTAAGGCCAGATGATCCCACTGCCCACTATAATCTTGCCTGTAGTTATGCGTTGCTAAGAATGGCTGATTCAAGCCTCACCGCTCTTAAGATAGCCATTGATTTGGGCTATCGCGATTTCAGCTTTATTAATAAAGACCCGGATTTGGCATTTATTAGAAAAGACCCTCGCTATAAAGAACTGATCTCTAAGTATATCCAGAAAGCCGATTAGCATCCTTTCTTCTCCACATCAGAGAAGCAGAAAATTACCATTTTACAGAAATGAGGATTTTGTGTATAATGACTAAATAATGGTTAATCTATCGGTTAATATCGGTAAACTTAAGTTAAATAATCCTGTATTGGTTGCTGCGGGTACCTTTGGCTGTGCAGAGGAATTTCAAGATTTAATCGATCTAAATAAATTAGGGGCAATTGTTACCAAGACAGTTACCTTATCCCCGAAATTCGGCAATCCCATGCCACGCACTATTGAAACACCCTACGGCATGCTTAATTCAATTGGGTTAGCTAATCAGGGCATCGATGATTTTATTAAATATAAGATTCCTTTCTTAAATAAGCTAAGAACCGCGATAATCGTTAGTATTAGCGGAGAATCTGAACAAGAACTTGCTGGTCTGGCCAATATTCTTGATCAACAAAGGGGCATTGATGGCATTGAATTAAATATTTCCTGCCCAAATATTAGAGGGAAAACCAGGTTAATTGCCCAAGACCCCAAGGCAACACATCGGGCAGTAAAAATAGTCCGCAAATATAGCAAGAAATCGCTAATTACAAAACTATCTCCAAATGTCACCGATATAGTACAAATTGCTCGAGCTGCTCAAGAGGCAGGATCTGATGCCTTAAGCCTAATAAATACGATTTATGGGATGAGTGTTGACTTAAACAAAAGAAAACCGCACTTAGCTTGCGGATTTGGCGGTTTAAGCGGCCCAGCCATAAAACCAATCGCCCTGCATATGGTTTATCAGGTAGCTAAACAGATTAAACTGCCTATAATCGGAATGGGTGGGATTATGAGCCCAGATGATGCTTTGGAATTTATCATTGCTGGAGCAACCGCAATAGCTACAGGAACCGCGAATTACGTCAATCCCAAGGTAAGTATCGAGATTATCAATGGAATTAGAAGATACCTAATAAAACACAAGATCAATAATATAAAAAAACTGAGGGGAACTTTAAGGGCGTGAGACACAAAACACAATTAATCGTTGCCTTAGATGTGGATGCTTTAGAAGAAGTAGAGCGCCTGGTTGGTCTCCTCTATCCTACTGTAAAGATTTTTAAAGTCGGTAGCCAGCTATTTACTGGCTTTGGCCCAGAGGCAGTTAGGGTGGTAAGCAAAAAAGGGGCCCAAGTATTTTTGGATTTGAAATTCCATGATATACCCAATACAGTGGAAAAAGCAATGGCTCAGACTACCCAGCTATCTATTATTATGACGACTGTTCATAGCAAGGGCGGCAGGGAGATGTTAGAAGCCGCGGTTAGAGGTGCTACAAAAAAGGCAGAGGAGCTAAATATCGAAAAACCCTTTATTGTCGGGGTAACCCGCTTAACCAGCGATAAAAATAATGGGAATACTCAACAAGATGTTTTGCAGGCAGCCAGACTTGCTAAAGATGCTGGTTTGGATGGCGTGGTTTGTTCTGTGCATGAAGCCGCAAGGATTAGAAAAGAGCTTGGTAATCACTTTCTAATTGTGACTCCAGGCATAAGACCTGAAGGATATCCCTCAGGCGACCAGGCAAGAGTTGCTACTGCAAAACAAGCAGTTTTAGCAGGAGCAGACTTTATTGTTGTTGGCAGACCGATTATTCAGGCAAAAGATCCTTTAGTAGTTGCTAAGGGTATGGCCGAAGAGATTTCCCATATATCTTAGGGACATCCTTTCTGTTGAATACGAGGGTGTCCCTAAAAAGGGGAGGAGTAGATTATGGAAATGCAGTTGAATAGTCTGATCGAAAAAATAAAACAGGAAGGGATTTCTGAATCTAAGCGCAAGTCAGAAGAGATTATTAAGCAGGCAGAAGAAAAGAAAAAAGCGATTATTGAGGCTGCCGAAGCAAATGCAGAGCGCATTATTGAGCAGGCGCAAGCGCAGGCGACTAAACTTAAGGATAATTCACATAAGGCGGTTAAGCAGGCAGTCAGGGATGCAGCTTTAAGTCTCAAGCAAGAGATTAAAGATTTATTCGATAATATTCTAAAGAAAGAAATTCAGCATGCACTCTCTGATGATTTTATCAAGGAGTTGATTCTAAGGATTGTTGAATCCCTGCCTAAAGATAAAGAGAAAGGCTTGGAGATTTCTCTAAGCCAGCAGGACAAAAAAAGGCTTGAGGGCATAATCCTTTCTGGCCTGAAGAAGGAATTCGCCTCGGGGCTTACCTTTAAGATAAACCCCAATATCAATAAAGGTTTATATATTGGTATAAAGGATGAAAGCTTTCATTATGATTTTACTGATCAGGCAATATTAGAGATTCTTAAAGAATATCTACGCCCATTTATTGTAAAGATTCTCCAAGAAAAAGATAATGGATAAATATTACTATTTAATTGCCAGCCTCCCTTTGCTTAAATTTACTGAGGCCCCTTTCTTATCGGGCACAAGTTTTATAACTGAAGCAAAGAAATGGCTCTCCCCAGATGACTTTGCCATTCTCAGCAAGGTAGATATAAATAATTTTCTTATCGATGAGAAAGATACGCCCCTCTTAAGAAAATGGAAAGAATTTGAGTACTCCAACCGATCAGAGCTTGCTTTT
>JASFIK010000135.1:0-3672 GCA_050122705.1 Candidatus Omnitrophota bacterium
CTGGGATATGGCATGTCCTGTGATGCCTATCATATGACTGCCCCTGACCCAGATGGCCGGGGAGCTTCTTTAGCCATGCAAGCAGCCTTGAGAGATGCCCGGCTTAATCCTGAGCAGGTAGATTATATCAATGCCCATGGAACCTCAACAAAATTGAATGATAAGGTTGAGACTATGGCTATAAAAAAGGCCTTAGGCGCTCAGGCAAAAAAGACAATGGTTAGTTCTACTAAATCAATGATTGGCCATTTATTGGGCGCAGCTGGCGGAGTAGAATTCGTGGTTATCTGCCTTACCATTAAAAACAATGTGGTTACTCCTACCATAAATTATGAATACCCTGACCCTGAATGCGACCTGGATTATGTGCCAAATCTTACCCGCTCAGCCGAGGTAAATGTGGCAATGTCTAATTCCTTAGGTTTTGGCGGACATAACGCCACTCTCCTCATAAAGAAGCTTAAATAATAGTTTCATTATTATTACGCAATAATCTACAAAAGAAAAATGGGTTATACGATATCTGAAAAGATATTATTGGCACATTCTGGAAGAAGAAAGATACGCCAGGGCGAATTTATCGAGGCAAGAATAGATTTTTGCTTAGGCAATGATATTACTGCACCTTTGGCAATTGAGCAGTTCAGGAAACTCCGCAGGCCTAAGGTTTTTAATCCCCAAAGGATTGCGCTTATTCCTGATCATTTTGCTCCCGCAAAGGATTTAAGCAGCGCCAATCAATGCAGATTACTGGCTGACTTTGCCAAAGAGTATAAGATAAAGAACTATTTTGAAGTCGGCTGCATGGGGATTGAGCATGCACTTTTGCCGGAGATGGGCTTGGTTTTGCCTGGCAATCTGGTGATTGGCGCAGATTCTCATACCTGTACCTATGGAGCATTAGGTTGTTATGCCACAGGTGTTGGTTCAACTGATTTAGCGCGTGCTTTTGTTGACGGAAAATGCTGGTTTAAGGTACCCCGTTCATTGAAGTTTACCTATACAGGTAGGTTGAATAAGTGGGTCGCAGGCAAGGATCTAATTTTATATGCTATTGGCAAAATCGGAGTGGACGGAGCATTATATATGGCAATGGAGTTCTCAGGAGAGGTTATTAGTAAAATTCCCATGGATGACCGATTTACTATGTGTAATATGGCTATTGAGGCAGGTGCGCGCACCGGCATAATTGAACCAGATGGGGTTACCAAGAGATATGTAGCTGGGCGAGTCAATCGTTCGCAAGCAGGCAAACTTAAATTTTATAAGTCAGATAAGGCTGCCCAATACCAGAGGATTTATGAATGGGATGTTTCTAGATTAGAACCACAGGTTGCTTGTCCGCATTTACCGAGCAATGTAAAGCCAGTTAGCAGATTAAAAAATATTAAGCTTGATCAGGTAGTTATTGGCTCATGTACTAACGGAAGGATTTCTGACTTGAGAGTAGCTGCTGGAATCTTAAAAGGCAGGAGGGTAAAATCCGGATTAAGGTTGATTGTTTTTCCGGCAACCCAGAAGATTTATTTACAGGCAGTTGAGGAGGGATTAGCGGAGATATTTATTAGAGCAGGAGGGGTTTTTTCCACGCCTACCTGTGGTCCCTGCTTAGGTGGGCATATGGGTATTTTGACGCAAGGGGAAAGATGCCTGGCAACCACAAATAGGAATTTTGTTGGCCGTATGGGCCACCCCAAAAGTGAGGTATATTTGTCTGGTCCGGCAGTAGCAGCGGCCAGCGCAATTAGCGGCAGGATAACCCATCCTGAGGAGTTAATGTGATTATCAAAGGTAAAGTTCACAAATTCGGCGATGACATAAATACTGATGATATTATTGCTGCAAAATATCTGGTTACTACTAATGCAAGGCAACTAGGTAAGCACTGTATGGAAAATATCGCCCCCCGATTCTTGAAAAATGTCAAACCCCAAGATATTATTCTTGCCGGGAAGAATTTTGGCTGTGGCTCTTCCCGGGAACACGCCCCTCTTGCGATTAAGGGCTGCGGCATAGCGGCAGTTGTAGCGAGAAGCTTTGCAGGCATATTCTTTAGGAATGCAATTAATATTGGTTTGCCGTTTCTGGAAATAAGCCAAACTGATAAAAACAAAATTAGCGACGGAGATTTACTTGAAATAGATTTATCCAGTGGTATAATAAAAAATCAAAGTAAACATAAACAAGCATATAAAACACAACCCTTCCCGGAATTTTTGCAAAAGATTATACAGCGGGGCGGATTGATGAATTATATCAAGCATAAAGGATTGGTTAAAAATGCATAAACTAGCAGTTATCCCCGGAGACGGAACTGGTCCTGAAGTGACTGTGCAGGCCTTGAAGGTATTATCTGCAGCAGCCAAGAAATATAATTTTAAATATCAAACTAAGGAATTTGACTTTGGTGCAGAGCGCTATTTGGAAACTGGCAAGACCTTAGAGGCAAATGATATTACAGAGTTAGAAAAATATTCAGCTATTCTTTTGGGTGCGATTGGGCATCCTGAAGTAAGGCCGGGAATACTGGAAACAGGCATACTCTTAAAAATAAGATTTTCCCTGGACCAGTATATAAACCTGCGGCCGGTTAAGCTTTATAATGCCGACTATTGCCCCTTAAAGGATAAGACACCTAAGGATATAGATTTTGTGGTGGTGCGCGAGAATTCTGAGGGACTATATAAAGGGATGGGCGAATTCCAAAACAAGGAGACGCCTGAGGAGGTGGCTATACAAATCTCTTATAATACCCGCAAGGGAGTTGAGCGTTGCATCCGCTATGCCTTTGAATACGCGCGCCGGAGAAATAAAAAGAAAAAACTTACTCTCTGCGGCAAGACCAACGTACTTACCTATGCCTGGGATTTATGGGAGAGGACTTTTAATCAGGTTGCCAAAGAATACTCTGATATCAAAACCGACTATGCCCACGTGGATGCAACCAGTATGTGGTTTGTTAAGAACCCTGAGTGGTTTGATGTAATTGTAACCGATAATATGTTCGGCGATATTATTACTGACTTGGGAGCAATGATTCAGGGCGGAATGGGGATTGCGGCGGGTGGCAACATTAACCCGGACGGGGTTTCTATGTTTGAGCCAATCGGAGGCTCTGCTCCCAAATACACGGGTAAGAATATAATTAATCCCCTGGCGGCTATCTGCGCCCTCTCAATGATGCTGGAGAACTTAGGTGAAACTCAGGCAGCAAAGGCAATTGAGAATTCGGTAATTAAGGTGGCCCAGACCAAATTAAAATCCCTGGGAGCAGGAAAGATGGGATATTCGACCTCCCAGGTTGGGGATTTGGTGGTGGAGAATCTATGAGAAAATATAATCTAGCAGTAGTAGGGGTGGGGGCAGTAGGGATTGAGATGTTGCGGTGTTTAAGGAAGCGTCATTTCCCGATAAATAAGCTGCGTGTTTTTGCCCGCTCCTCCCGCGATATCAAGGTAGACGGGAAGATCTATTCTGTAAAGGCAATCTCACCAGAAGGATTTTCTGGTATTGACATTGCGCTGTTTGCCGGGACCGAAGGCGAAAAAGGGGCAGCGGTTACCTATGCTCCTGAGGCAATCAAAAGAGGGGCAGTAGTAATTGACAACGGAGCAGATTTTCGAATGAAAAAGGGAGTCCCTTTAGTAATTCCTGAGGTAAATGCACAGGACA
>JASFIK010000136.1:0-3636 GCA_050122705.1 Candidatus Omnitrophota bacterium
CATAAACATCCAAAATCGGGGAAGTGCCTGATGGAGCGCGATAGCGTATAGCCATATTTCCTCCAGAGACTACCTGCGTTTCAGTATTAAGAATACGCGCATAAACATGGGGCTCAATCTCCTCCTTTGCTGCAGTAATATCAGCCGGAATAGTCTCCTCTGTAGCAGTAACTGCCCTGGCAGTATCAGCCTTGGTTGCATCCAGGGTTGGAGAGATTTGATTAATTACCTCATCGCTGATTCCCTCGGCAGTTGACTGAAGAGCCTGAATAGCAGAAGTGCTCTGCGCCATTAAAGAACCCAAGGCCTTATCCATGGTCAAATAAAAGTCCTCACCCCCGATATGAGGTTCATCAGCATGGGTAAGAGTAATTCGGGCAAAATAGCTACGACCAGTTACCAGGCCAGTATCATTCCAGGTAAACCAGTAAATGCCATCGCTATCCGGGTCTTGACCAGCATCTGGTGATAAGGTTTGCTGTAACGCACTTGCATCATAGATACTTAAACTGGCGGCACCTAAATCTGCGTCATTAATCAAATTCCCCTCTCTCTCCAGCCATACGCGTACAGTGAGCTTATCATCAACAGCTCCCTCTGCCTCATCATAAGCAAAATCCATACGCACCTGCCAGGTAGAAACC
Source organism: Candidatus Omnitrophota bacterium (assembly GCA_050122705.1). Lineage (GTDB taxonomy): Bacteria > Omnitrophota > Gorgyraeia > Gygaellales > JAHJCI01 > JASFIK01. The sequence continues at coordinate 645 of JASFIK010000136.1, forward strand.
GTAACCACAATAAGATTGGAGGTTCCACCCCCGCCATTATTAAGACTATCGTATATATCATTACCAGTAATCCTTACATTCTCGGCAACCACATCATTAAGATAAATCGTACAGGTTCCAGAGGCCAATGTATAATTGCGGCTGGCACTACGGTCACCGGGATTAAAATTACTATCCGGATAAAAATAGGCATTGCCGTCAGAGCTAATAATAACCTGAGTAGGGGGAGTATCGGTAATGGGATTGCCATGAATATCCTCCAGGGTCACTGTTTCTGACCAGCCAATATCTATAGTGTGTGGTGAGGTAGCAGTAATTGTATAAGCATAGGGCTCAATATCTATGGGTGCTGAATTACCGTTAGTACCTGGGTCGCCTTGTTTTTCTGCTGCTAACTCAATGTTCTCAGGTGTATCATCTATAACATATATATAACTCCAACCATCTACTAGGGTATAAGTAGTGGTAGTTACCGTATAAGTATTATCTGTATAAAATGTGGTATTACCAGGAGTGGTTGGCATGGCTGATAAATAAGATGACATAACCACTGTATCAGTTGAAGTAACCCAGTTATCGCCAGCATCAACTGCATAAACTACTGCCTGGAATCCTCGGTCAGCTAAATAATAACCGGGTGGATAGGTGGATTGAAAATTGGTAAACTCATAACCAACCACCGGACCAACCCCGGGTGTGCCGCCCAAAGACCAGCCATCATCACCGGCATAAAAGGGAGAAACCTTCAGAAGAATTGGCTGATTGGAAACACAGATATTGTCTGCGGCAAATCCTGACAGGGAGAGATGGGCAAGATTAGTAAACCTGCCTCCGAAAATCTCCTCATAAGTAGGAAATTCAGGGATATTTATTTTAAGATTGGTAATTGTAATCTTGGAATTAACTGGCCAGTTCTGGGTAACCGCAATCCTTAAGCTTTTCTGGTCAGGATAGGTTACTGCCTCATTGATTAATCCGCGAGATGAATCAGGACTCAGGCTTAAGGTCTTTATGGCTGTATCCCAGACTGCCGGGAAATCGCGCGGAATCTTTAAGGATAAATTACAGCCAGCAGGTATTGCATCGCCTGATAAGGCAGTAATTGAAAGTGCGCCCAGCCCTACAATATCTGCCTGTTTAATCTCAATTGCCTGACTCACCAAGCTAACTTTTGGCGGTGACTCTTCAGCAAGGGTAGTATTACCAGATAAAAGCAAAGCCCAAAAGATAAACAAAGAAAGCAAAATCGCTGGTTCCTGATAGCGGATTCTTAATCCTTGATTTTTCATGTCTATCCTCCTGATTAGCTAAATTTACTTTGCCAAACGAAGCCCTGCTTCTGCCGAATTTATCTGGGTACCCAGTTTTTGCTTTGCTGCCTTTATCTTAATCTGCTCGGTATTTGAAGCAAAGCTCCCACCCTTTAAACCAAAATCATCTTCGGAGTTCATTACCCACTCAGCCACATTCCCGGCTAAGTCAGGAATACCAAATGGCGAACTGCCTATCTGGGTGATGCTGCGCATAATATCACCCAGGCAATAAAACCCTACATCCAAAGGCTCATCTGCACCTTGTAGATTGCCGAAATTAGCATAATATTGATAATGACCAACACTGCTGCCCTGTTCATAAGTCGGATTACCCTGGGTGGGATTAGTATTTCCCCAGGGATAAATACGCAGGTTTTCCTCTCCGGCAATCTCCTCTGGCCCAATAGCTGCCTTCTCCCATTCTGATTCACTGGGTAGGCGCAGGCCTGCCCACTCAGCATAGGCCTGGGCATCAGAGAAACTGATAAAGTTACAGGCTCGCTCAGGAAAATTAGCAGTAAAGCGACTGCCATATTCAGCATTAGCATTATAATCAATTGAATATCCGTTTGCCTGTTTGCCAGCCCAGCAATCCTGGGCAGTATTTATATCAAGCATATTCAGGTAATCAGCATATTGCTGCTGGGAAACCTCATATTTGCTCAAGAAAAAACTCTTGTTTACCCCTTGTGGAATACGCACCATTTCAATTGCGCAAATGCGTACTTTGGGTTTTTTACCGGCAAAGAGTGAATTTAATAATTCATCATTGTCTGTAAAATCCCAGGTTAAAACAAAGGTATCTCCTAATTCACCGGCTGCTTGAGCGGGAATAAATATGCCCTTGCGCTCATCCACTAATTCTAAATGATGCCAACCAGTAGCAGCTGAATCCTCACCCTCAAGCCAATATTTACCAAATACCCAAATATAATCCTCAGCACCTAACACCCCTTCAGGATAAGGACTCTCTTGGCTGAGCTGAAATTCAATCTGGGCAGTGCGAGCAAATGGATTAAGGCCCTTCATCCTTACATCACTTATCTGGACATTACTGGCTTGGGCATTAATTGCCCCGAGAGCCATCAGGAAAGATATACTTAATACTATTGCCTTGCCGAAATTAGGTTTTGATTTTCTCATTTTCATCCTCCTGTGTATTATCTAAACTCATACCAAGTTTCTATAACCGGTTTATTAGCATAAGTATCTAAAATCTGAATATGTAGGCGCAGAACCGCCTCCACCTGAATAAATTTCTCAACCAGATAATCCAAATCTGATTTGTAGGCTTCTTCAAAAATGGCAATCGATTCTATGATTGGTCTGGCAACTATCCCGGCCTCTTCTAATCTTCTCCTTATCTCTAATAAGTCCTCATAAACCTTTTCTGATGCCTGCTCAATTTCCATTACCCCATCAGTTTCTAACTTCAAGACCAATGCATCCCTGACTATGGTTACACTCTCGCTAAGCAAATCTTCAATCTGCAGCTGGAGCTGGTAAAAGGCATCCTCAATATCAAGGGTTAAATTCTTAAGGTCACTGATATCAGCAGTTGTGCCTAAGATAGCACCCATGTCTTGAGTAATATCTTCTATGCCAGAGAGTGATACTAAAACACTTGAGGCATCCATAGTTCCGTGGGTAGACTCAGAGCAAACCAGGGTATAATTACC
>JASFIK010000137.1:0-3592 GCA_050122705.1 Candidatus Omnitrophota bacterium
TTTATGATGTCTCTGCCCAGAGCTTACTCTGGAAGGTAAATAATTTTGTCGGGGATACAACCTATTTTCTCCAGGCAAAATCAGAGTCTCAGGCAATAAGCGAAGCAGTCAGTGATTTAGCCCGGCGGGTAGTTGATCGGGCAATAGATATCTGGTAATGACCTATCTTTTTATTGGTGAGGATGAATTTTCCAAGGATATAAAGTTAGACAAGATTAAACAAGAGTTTAAATTCGGCAAGCTTGAGTCATTTAATTTTGAGGTTCTCTATCCCCAAGGCTTAAATTTAAAAACCCTTCAGGAAAGACTCTTACTTCTTCCCATAAAGGCAAAGCAAAGATTGATTCTGCTTAAGGATATCTCAAGATTAAGCGTGGAAATAAAACAGCATTTGCTTGCTTATCTTAGGAAGCCGTTTTCCCACGTGAGTTTAATTTTGGAAGCCCGGCAAATTGACCAGCGGGATCAGTTTTTTAAACAAGTATCCAGACTTTGTAAACTGGTAAATTTTCGCCAATCCAACCAGATAAACGCATTTACCTTAGCGCGCCAAATTATGTATAATCCTTCTAGCTCAAGGTCTATAAGTAAAGACAGGATAATTAAGCCAGCTATGCGGCTGCTGCATCAGCTTATTCTGCAGGGGGAGAGACCTGAAAAAATTATCGGCGCCCTGCGTTATCAATTACATAAACAAGGACTAAATTTTCCTGAGAAAAAGAAAAAATTGGGGCTTTTACTTAATTGCGATATAGATATTAAGACGGGAAGGTTAAAGCCAAAGCTTGCTTTAGAGCGGCTACTTATTAGATTGTGCTATCTTTGAGAGTCTTCGGCTGAGGCGGGATTTTTTTCGTGCTGCATTATTTTTTTTAATTATCCCTTTCTTAGCAGCTTTATCTAACTTAGAAAATACCGAAGATAAAAAGGCTTTTGCCTCAGTAGCATTTTTTGCTAGCAGATAAGCGTTAAATTGTTTAATCGCCTTTTTAATATCACGGCTTATCTTGAGATTACGCAGGCGTCTTTTTTTGTCTTTGCGCTGAGCTTTTAGGGATGTTCGGCGGCGCGGCATTTTTTCTCCTTTAGTATATTCAGACGGCTCAAGGGTCCTAATATACCATAACTAACCAATCCAGTCAATTAAAATATGTCAGAGAGTAAATCTATTCTAAAGTCAGCTTCAATTATTAGCTTAGTAACACTCTGTTCCCGCCTATTAGGATTCATCAGGGATATAGTGATTGCTGCATTCTTTGGTACAGGCATTGCCTCTGAGGCATTTTTTGTTGCCTTCCGTATTCCCAATCTGATGCGCGATCTAGTGGGAGAAGGGGCAGCAAATTCGGCATTTGTGCCGGTGTTTTGCCAATATTGGGTAAAACAAGAAAAAAAGGATTTTTGGGTTCTGATTGGCAATGCCTTTTGGATGATTTTACTTATCTTAGCAGGAATTTCACTTTTCGGTGTTTTGTTTTCTCGACCAATAGTTAGTTTAATTGCCCCTGGATTTTTGAAACAACCGGAAAAATTTTTACTCACTACACAACTTACTCGGATTATCTTTCCCTATCTTTTACTGATCGGCTTAACTGCCTATTCAATGGGACTGTTGCATACATTTAAATCCTTTGCTGCTCCTGCCTTCAGTCCTTGCTTGCTTAATATTTGTATGATTGCCAGCATTCTGGTTGCCTCCCGATTTATGACTAACCCGGTTTTTGGCCTGGCCTGGGGCATACTTCTGGGAGGGATTCTGCAAATCAGTATTCAGATCCCTTCCTTGTTTAAGCATGGGTTCCGCCCAATTTTTTTAAAGACAAATCTTATCCCTCCTCATCCGGGAATAAAGAAGATTGGTCAACTACTTATCCCGCGGATTTTTGGCACTGCCGCACACCAATTAAATATTCTGATCGATACAATACTGGCCTCGCTTTCCTTTATTGTTGGCCAGGGGGCGGTAGCAGCGATTTATTATGCCAACCGTATCATTCAATTCCCACTGGCAATATTCGGGATTGCTTTATCATCAGCAGTCTTGCCTACATTCTCGCGGCAAGTAGTCGCCCAGGATATCAAGAGTTTAAAATCAACCTTGGCCTTTTCTTTACGCACAATTTATTTTTTAATGTTACCGGCTGCTTTTGGATTGATTGTTTTAGCTCAGCCGATAATTCAGGTTCTTTTCCAACGCGGGCATTTTGATGTGTATTCAGTAGAGATTACTGCCTACGCACTTTTCTTCTATGCCATGGGCTTGGTATTTTTTGGAGGAATGAAGATTCTTATTGCTGGTTTTTATTCTTTACAGGACACGCGCACCCCAGCGGTAATTGCCTCTTTGGCCTTATTGGTTAACCTCATTTTAAATATTATCTTAATGTTTCCCTTAAAGGTGGGAGGCCTTGCTTTGGCTAGTTCTCTATCAGCTGGGTTTAGCTTTTCCCTACTCTATTTAAATCTGACCAAAAGAATCGGTAGGATAATTACTAAAGATTTATATAGCTATTTTTTAAAGATAACTATCTCGGGTTTAGCAATGGTTATCTTTGTCCTAATCTTTTTTTACCACTTGACTGTTTTCCTAAATCCAATCTTAAGACTCTTTCTGACTATAACGTTTGCTGCATCGGTATATTTGGGAATCTGCTTATCATTAAGAGTAATCAAGGTAGGTGATTTACTTAAATGGATAAAACCAAGTTAGCTGGCATCCCTGAACTACCCGGGGTATATATCTTTAAGGATAAACAAGGCAAGATTCTTTATATCGGCAAGGCGCGCTCATTGAAAAAAAGAGTACGCAGTTATTTTAGCCAACCCCAATCTTTTAAAATTCAAATAATGAGTTCTAAGATTGCTGATTTAGATTATCTGGTTACCAAATCTGAAGTACAGGCTCGTTTGGCGGAGGCAAGATTAATTAAACAGAACCTACCTTTTTATAATACTACCTTTCGCGATGATAAGTCTTTCCCCTTGATCTGTATTGGTAATGAGGCCTTTCCGGTAGTTTGGTTAGCCAGACGCACAAGTAAAAGGCTTAAAATAGGAGTTTGGCGCTATTTCGGGCCTTTTCCCAATGCCACTTTTTTGCGCCAGGCCTTAAAATCAATTCGCCAGATCTTTGGCTTTCGCTCTTGCTTTAAGCTGCCCAAGAGGCCTTGTTTATATTATCGCCTCAAGCTATGTCCTGGCCCTTGTCTGGGAAAGATTAGCATTAAGAAATATAAGGAGATTATCAGAAATATTATTCTCTTTTTAGAGGGGAAACGCGATGATTTAATTAATAAACTTACCGCCAAAATGCATAAATTGGCTAATCAGAATAAATTTGAAGAAGCAGCAGAGGTGCGCAATCAGATTCAGGCATTAAGTAGCATGTTCCAGGAGAATATCCCTTCCCTGTCTGAGTCATATCGCGAATCTGTAGAATTAAAAAAGGCCTTAGGTTTGGCTAATCGCCCACGGCGCATTGAGGCATTTGATGTCTCTTGTATTTTTGGCTCCTCTGCCTCAGCCTCAATGGTCTCTTTTTATGAAGGCAGGCCGGATAAAAATAACTATCGGCGTTTTCGCATAAAAAGTG
>JASFIK010000138.1:0-3542 GCA_050122705.1 Candidatus Omnitrophota bacterium
CCCTACTGGAATATTCAACAAATTTTGCAAAAGAGGAGCGATAATGACCATTCCGAAAAACCCATAAACAATAGAGGGGATACTCGCCAGTATTTCTATCATGGGTTTAAGAATGGCTCTTTGACGCGGACTGGCTAATTCATTGAGGTAAAGAGCACTTCCTACTCCAAGGGGCACGCAAACGAAAAGCGCTCCAACTGTAACCCACAGCGAAGCTAAAATTAAAGGCAAAATCCCAAAATCAGGAGGTTCATATGTAGGATACCAGAATCTACCGAGAATAAACTCAAAGAAACTGACTTTTTTAAAAAGTGGCAACCCCTCTTTAAACAAAACAATAGTAATCCCCAACAAAAATACCAAAGAGGCAAAGGCAAGAATAGAGAAAGACCATTTATAAATCTTCTCTTTTATATATAACATTTTAATTTAATCCCACAAACCCTGCCTTCTCTACCAACGCTTGACCTTGACCACTTAAAACAAAGTCAATAAAATCTTTAACCTCGCCTTTTGGCTCACCGTTTGTGTACATGAAAAGTGGCCTGGCTAAAGGATACTTTCCGGAAAGTACTGTTTCCTTGGTACATTCAACATCATCTACAGTTATTGCCTTTACAGAAGTCGTGACATAACCCAATCCAACATAACCAATCGCACCTGGAGTCCTGGCAACGGTTGTGGCAATTGCCTGATTAGATGCCTGAAGCAAAGCATCAGGCCTGACCCTCGCTTTATTTAGGGCTAATGTGTTAAATGCTTCAAACGTACCGCTGGCACTGTCTCTTGAGATAACCACGATTTGGCCTCCTGAACCACCAACTTGCGACCAATTAGAAATCCTTCCAGTATAGATGTCTTTTATCTGCTGTTTGGTCAATCCATCTATACTATTATTGGGATGTACTACTACTGCTATACCATCCATAGCAACCACATTGGCCTTAGGCGTTACGCCCTGACTTACTGCTTTAACCAATTCCTTATCTTTTATTGCCCTGGAGGCATCGCCTATATCGCAGGTACCATCTATTATGGAAACAATTCCCACGCCTGAACCACCACCCTGGACTGATATATCCACTCCTGGATTGTTCTTCATATATTCTTCAGCGCAGGCCTGTGCGATAGGCAAAACCGTAGTTGAACCCTTGATGGTAATGGTTTTTGCGAATGCGCAGGTGCTCCCTAAGCATAACGCCAGGAGCACTATTAGCATTAACTTACCTGTCTTTAACATTTTTCTCCTCCTTCTTATGCTTAAAATTTGGTTACCCAATCTATCTGTAATGTATCATGATGGTCTTTGCTACCGTTTTCTTGTTTGGTATTAAAGTATGTTACCCCAAAGGTTGATTTATCAGTAAAAGCATATTTCCATCCTAATTTATGTCCCTTCCCGTTGGTTCCGCCACCGTGAAAATCTGAATCGCCAAATATGTCCATCACCGCATCATCCTCAATTTCTCTATAGTTATAACCAAGTTCCCAGCTTCCTTTCTCTTTGGCTTTGCCTAATTTGACACCAAAAAGGTAAGCACTGTCTTTAGATACATTATCTGCTATATTGTTAGCAATCTCAGTATAAAGGGATACTGGTAATTCTGCGCCTAAAACGTTTAACTTCCAGGGCAGGGTTGTCTCAGCGTGATAATTAATTATGTTGTAATCATAGATTAAATTGCCAGAGCCGTCTTGTGTGTTAGTATCTGGATTATAGACATCACTTATTTCACCTGATAGATTTTTGCCCTTTACATTATGAAAATCATAGTAGGCAAGAGCCATCTTGACCTTGCCTTTGTTGGGAAGATTCCATCCTAAGCCTAACTGTGTGCCAACCAGAGTGGCTTCATCCTGTCCTGGGTCAGATGTACTCTCTTCGTCTCCAATCGGGAAAAATCCAGCGGTCAGGAAGGTTTCCATGCCCTCGATTCCTGTTGTCTTCTCTAAAGGTAGAGTATAGTTAAAGGCAACGCCTTCAGGGGTAATATCTCCGTCCCACATCACATCGCCCTTCTTGTAGAAAGGATTCGCCATCTTTCCGCCAATAAGTTTAAGGTCATGCTTAGCAAAGGGAGTCCAAGTTGCATATGCCTGGTCAAGCCAAAGATATTTTGTTTGAAAAGCCTCCTCAAAACTTTGATTTGTCGAGGTTTGCTCTGCAGAACCGGACGCAATACGAAATGTTGCTTCTAACGAATCGGTGGGTTTAGCTGTTAATCCCCAACGAAATCTTACCCTTCCCCGGTTACGATCTACGGCATTAGTTCTATCCTCGTTTTGAAACCTTACCCTGATGTCGCCTTTTGGCTTTATCTGCTGAATCCATTTAGGGAGTGTATCCAGCTCACCTGCTGCCATTTTTGTTCTCATCTCTTCTTTTGTTTCAGTCAAAATCTGCTGTGCTTCACCGTGAGTCAAAACCCCTTTTTCAACCAGCTTTTCGACTAAAATATCAATCTCCCCTCCAAAAGTGACATCAGCTATTAAAATAGATATTGATACAAAACTCACAATCAAAAAAACTTTACGCATTACCTGCATACCTTACCTCCTTTCATTTTTCTTTCATCCAATTAAAAGATAACCTATAAAAGTGAAAGAAAAATTACAGAAAGGTGAACTCTTTGTGAATTGTAAATTATGTGATAGATAAGTTGTGGGAGGGAATGCTATTCTTAAGCTTTAGGAATGGTAAAGCTAAATGTGGAACCTTTTCCAAAGATGCTTTGGACAAATACTTCTCCATTATGAGCCTGAATGATATGTTTAACTATGGAAAGGCCAAGTCCTGTGCCACCTAATTCTCGGGAACGAGCTTTATCTATACGATAAAAGCGTTCAAAGAGCCTAGGCAAATCCTTCTCAGGAATACCAACGCCAGTATCTGAGATTTCTATCCGGATAAAATTATCTTTTTCTTTAGCTAATATAGTAATGCTACCACCTTCATTATTATATTTTATAGCATTGTCCATTAGGTTCAACAGCACTTGGGCAATTCTTGATTCGTCAGCTAAAATATTAGGTATATCTCGAGGAATATCTTCCTTAATTCTAATTGATTTTTCTTTTGACTGTTTATCTAGCCCTGATATAACACGCTTAACTATAGGTTTAATAGAATATGACTTTAAATCCATCTTCAATTTTCCCGATTCAATCTTTGATAAATCCAGAAGGTCATCAATCAATTTCGCTAATCTATCCGCGTCAGAATGAATTATCCTTAAAAAATCACGAGCATTCTTTTTATCTTTTAGCGCTCCTTCTAACAACGTCTCAGCATAGCCCTTAACACTGGAGACAGGAGTTCTTAACTCATGAGAGACATTAGCCACAAAATCCTGGCGGATTTTTTCAAGTCGCCTTAATTCAGTTATATCATGAAATACCAAAACACCGCCTTCAGATATACCTCCTCTTATTATTGGCGTTGCATGCACTAAGAATATTCTTTCTTCCAGAAGCAAGAAAGAAACTTCTTTAGAGATAACTCCTTGTTTTAGTTTCAAGACGCTATCTGCAACTTCTTGAAT
>JASFIK010000139.1:0-3535 GCA_050122705.1 Candidatus Omnitrophota bacterium
ATTTTCTTTCTGCTTTCTTTTTGATGAGGAAATAATCGATTGTATAGCCTCGGTAGTTTTGGGGATAAATCCACTTGCCTTAGAGATGAGGAAGTCAAGATCTTCATAACGCACAATATTACTATTTTCCAAGAAATTATATAATAATACGGCAACAAATTTTCGAGCAAATTGCTCTTGCGATAATTCAGGCCTTAATTCCAAATAAAGCGGTAAAATCAGTGGGTCATTAAAGCGATTTAAAAAATGTAAAATAATCGATGTTTTACCAATATCTTTATCCCCGATGATTGCAATATTCTGTCGGTAGCCCTCTTTAATTGCCTTAATTCGTTTTTCGAGAATTTCCAGATAATCCAAACGATCGCAAAAATCTGATTTAAGCATTTTTCAATGAGCGGGTGAGCGGAATCGAACCGCCATGAACAGCTTGGGAAGCTGTCATTCTGCCGTTGAATTACACCCGCAAAGAAATTTTAATTAATTTTATCGTGGCTTAACTTTATCGCGCAATATTCTCCGCACATCGAACAAACATCATCAAGCAGTAATTTCTTAGCGCCATAAAAACATCTTGATTTCCCGGGATCTAATGATAATCTGATTTGTTTTTTCCAATTGCGCCTGCCCCGAGAAATCGACATATCCCGATCCCAATCCAACGCGGATCTTATCCCTTTTACCAAATCACTGCTGTGTGCGGCGATACGCGAGGCAATTACTCCCTCTTTTACATCGAAAACCCTAGGCAGCCTCAAATGTTCTGAGGGAGTCACAAAACATAAGAAATCTGCACCGTAACTTGCAGCGATTGCGCCCCCAATAGCTGAGGCGATATGGTCGTAACCGCAAGCAATATCAGTTACTAATGGGCCGAGTACATAAAATGGCGCGCCTTGACAAACTCTTTTCTCCAACAATACATTGTCTCTTATCTTATCCAGGCGAACATGCCCTGGGCCCTCAATGATTATTTGTACGAACTCCCTTCGCGCGTGCTTGGTCAATTCGCCTAAGGTAAAAAGTTCGCCTTCCTGAGCCTGATCATTAGAATCAAAGATTGAGCCTGGCCTTAATCCGTCGCCTAAACTTAAGGTAATATCATATTGCTTAGCAATATCCAAAACTCGGTCAAAGCTTTCAAAGAATGGATTTTCCCGATTGTGTGTTTTCATCCAGCATGCTAAGATTGAGCCACCCCTACTTACAATTCCGGTAATTCTCTTCTTCCGATGAAGAAGGGAAAGGTTTTTCTGGGTAACCCCCGCGTGAATAGTAAAAAAATCGATACCATCGTCAGCTTGTTGCTCTAATACTTCAAACATATCTTCAGCGTTCATTTTTAAAAATGAACCGTATTTTCTCTGAGCGTTTACCGCTGCCTCATAAATGGGAACCGTACCAATCGGCACCGGACAATGTTTAATCATTTCTCTTCTTATCTCTCTTAAATTGCCTCCTACGCTTAAATCCATGATCGTATCCGCACCATATTCTATTGCAATAGCTAATTTTTTCAATTCGTTTTTAATAGTTGGTTGGTAAGGTGATGTTCCTAGGTTTGCATTGACCTTGGTAGTAAGCCCATAACCAATCCCGCAAATACGGGAAATTTTTCTTTTTTTATTCAGCGGGATGACGATTTTTCCTTGGGAAATTCTCTCCCGTAGGGAGTGTATACCTACACCCTCAACTTTAGAGATGATTTTCATTTCTCGGGTGTATCTGTTGGATTTTGCTGCTTCGATTTGAGTCATGCTCAATTATTTGTAAGGTTTGTATTGATCCGTCTTCTTAAATTAAGGGACGTCTTTTTAATATTTCCTGCGCGACAAATTGCTCGGCAAAGAGCTATTCTCCTAGCACCGTAAGATATAGCCTTATTTATGTTAGAGTAGTTTAATCCGCCGATTACAAAATAGGGAATCCTTACTCTCTGACTAATCATTTTTATTAATTTTGGATTTATCGGTTTCAGACCAGGCTTGGTTTTAGTGCAGAATAAAGGCCCAATGCTAATATAGTCTGCACCTTGCGATTGGGCATTTAGTGCTTGGGAAAGATTGTGGCAGGATATACCAATAAGCTTGTCTTTCCCGAGAATCCTTCTGGCTGGTTTTAAGGGCAAATCGGATTGGCCTAAATGTAAACCATCGGCTCCAACCAGCTGAGCAATATCTAATCGGTTATTAACGATGAAAACAATTCCCCGCTGATTAGCCAATTGCTTTATGACTTTAGCATCCCTCATGAAGTCTCTATCGCAAGTTGCATTTGCCCTAAGTTGGACTAAATCAATTGCGCCTTTGCCAAGCTGACGAAATGTATCAATGGTATTGCCTTGATAACAAGTGTCTTTGTCTAATACCAGATAAAGCCGAGAATGCAAAAGTAACTTTTTTCTCAATTTCATATGCACGGTAGCGGATCCTTTTTAGTTTATGCGCGGCATTAATATCTACCAGTTTATAAAATTCTTCGAGAACCCGGATTGACTCTTTTATTCTCTGCATATTGGCAAAAAAGACGTCCTGATAGCCACTTCTTTTTTGTCCGTCCTGCAGGAGACGACCCACATCTTTACTGCTATTTCTTTTATTTATTAGTTTCTCTCGAGGAAGTTTATTTATTATCTGGGAGGTTTGATGACGCATATTCCTAAGTTGTATAGTTAATCGGCGGTCATTTAAAATAAAGCGGGCAACCTCCTCGCAGACACGTATCCCTTCAGTCGCCCGGTTAATGTTAGCATCTAGAATACGATAAATCAATTGTTTAGAAAATTTTGCCAATTTTTTTTATAATCTGGCTGCTTGATTTGCCTTTTATATAAGGCAGGCTTATCGCTCTGCCGCCATAAGACTGAACTATCCTCCTGCCAATGATTTTGTGACTATCCCAATCTCCCCCCTTGATTAAGATATCGGGTTTTAATAATTTGATCAGGACAAAAGGCGTATCCTGACTAAAAGAGGTTACAAAGTCTACGCTCTCAAGAGCTGCAACAGTACGCATTCTGTCTTTTAAGTTTATCACCGGTCTTTTCCTGCCTTTTATCCTCTTTACTGATTTATCGGAATTAACTGCGACTAACAAAATATCGGCTAATCCCTTTGCCTTTTGAAGATAGGCAACATGGCCATAATGTAAAATATCAAAGCAGCCGTTAGTAAATGCGATTCTTTCCCCCCGCCTTTTTAATTTCAGAATTATACGGCGTAATTGCTTATTGGTTTTTATCTTATTTTTGATTATTCGCACAATGCTTCCTCAGCCAATTCGCATATAATATGCCCGATAGTGATATGTGCCTCTTGAATCCGGGCAGTAACTTTTGAGGGGACAACTAAGACTATATCTGCTGCTTTTGCTAAGACGCCTCCGTCTGCTCCGGTTAAACCAATAGTCTTCATACCCATTTCTTTAGCCTGCTTTATGCCCAAAATTACATTTTTAGCTTTACCACTGGTGGATATGCCGACTGCCACATCGTCTTTATTACCCAATGCTTCAATCTGTTTCGCAAAAATTACTT
>JASFIK010000140.1:0-3528 GCA_050122705.1 Candidatus Omnitrophota bacterium
TAAATACTTTTCTCTGTTGATCTCCAGAAGGTAAATTCCCGAAAGAGCAGGTTGAGCAAGTAGGGTCAAGAAATACCAAATCCGTATCTAATTTAACAGCCGCAATACAGTGATTGAAATTAACCGATGGAAAGTCCTCTTCTAAATTGAGATATTCATCGGTTCCGATTAATACTGGATAAGACTCGATGCCAATCTGACGCAGCATGGTAATTAAAAGTATTGCCTGGTCTTTGCAATCGCCGTATTTATTAAAGAATATGTCGGTTGCCTTGTGTGGTTCATGTCCGGCCTGTCCATATTCTACAGCCACATAACGAATATCCTCGGCGCAGAAGTTATAAATTGCTTTTATCTTCTCCAACCTGGTTTGTTTACCTTCGGTCAAGTCAATAACCGCCTGCTTTATCCCTTGATCTGCTTGAATTTTATCCTTAGCCAAATCCCACCACCATTGATAAACCTCTTGCCAAGTATCAAAGGTAGAAATGAGGATAATTGAATTTATTTTTGAAATCGGGGGCATATTTGCTTCGGGAATAATTGCTGGTATGTCTTTAAATTCCCATATATATTCTCGATACCCCGCATATGCTTGCATTACCGGATCGAGTTTTGCCTGAAATTTATTATATTCTGGATTTATAATCTTGTAGTTTAAGGACTCCTCTTCGGGAATAGCAATCTTAAAATTAGCCTGAATAATTGGCTCGGATTCCTGTAGACTGTAAGAAAGGGTAAAGTCTTCCTCATTAATAAGTTGGTTACGATAAATTTTGTATTTATATTCAATAATGCAGTGGTTGCTGATTTCCGGGAAGGAAATAATCCTTGCCCGGGCATTACTATAAAGGGGGAAATTTAAATATTTAGAGACATCTCGGATATGTCGGCTGCCCACCGGAACAATTACTCCGTCCGGACGAATAGTACGCGCATATTCTAATTCTACTTTCTCATACGTAGAATCGTAACCGATTACTATCTCGGAAAAACTCTGTTTACCTCGTTCATTTAAAATCTTAATCAGAATATGCTCATAAAACACGGCTGTATTCTCCTGGCTTAGCTCTACCTTCTCATCGCACCATAAAATTAATGCTCCCGCATCAGGGTATTTATCTGGTGACGGGGCTGCTGCGATAATCCTCTGCAGGTCAGGCGAAAGACTCTCCAGATGTAAACCTTCTCCCTGTCGGGTAATCAACTGAATTTGCTTTTGGGCAAGCGATTTATACGGCTCCTGATCAATCCGCTGATAGATATCTAAGGCTGGGTCATAGAGATTAAGCGCTTCACAAGCCTGTCCATGATAGTATAAGGTCTCATCATCAGGATGATCTATTCGTTTAAATGCATCGCGGGCTTCAGTTAAATCATTTGTTTTAAATAGGGAGATTGCGCGGTACTTCTTTGCCTCCGGAAGATTTATCTGGGAAAGATGCTGGCTGGCCAACTCGTATTGCGCGTGTTGATAATACAGGAGGCCCAATTCAAGATTGGCTTGCTCTAAATTATTGCCTTGTACAATTAAATCTTTATATTTAGCTACAGCGCGTTGGTAATAATCATTTGACTGCTGAGTATATTGCCGTGCTTGATCAAGCTGGTTTTCCTGGGGTTGTATTTTGTGCTTACATCCAGATAAAAAAGATAGTGGATAAATACTAAAGGATAAAAGCACAAGATAGAAGACGCAGGTTTTAAACTTAGCTTGAACTTTTAGATTTTGAACTTTGCGTTTTTTACTTTTACTTGTATCGATAATACGCATTACAGGCTCCTTCGCTAGAAACCATACAGGGTCCGTAGGGGTTCCCCGGGGTACATGCCCTTGCATATAAGGGGCACTCCAAAGGTCGAATAATCCCCTTTAGCACATCGCCACAGCGGCATCTCTTCTGTTCTTTAACTGCTGATTTATACTTGAATTTGGCAGATATTGTCTGTTCAGCATCGAAATTTGAAAATTTATCTTTTATCTTTAATCCGCTGCTTGGAATTACACCCAGACCTCGCCAATTAGCATCGCTGATCTTGAAAACCTCATTTATAATCGCCCTTGCCTTGGGATTACCATTTTTCTTTACTGCCCGCACATATTGATTCTTCACCTGGGGTTTATTCTGAATGATCTGATAAAGCAGCAAATAGATTCCCTCCATAATATCGAGTGGTTCAAAACCTGCCACGCAGCAGGCAATCTGATATTTCCTGGGAATGAATGCGTAAGCCTGGCTACCGATTACTGTAGATACATGCCCCGGACAAAGGAATCCATCAATCTTAAGTTCACGACTAGAAACTAGTGCTTTCATTGCAGGAGGAATAAGTTTTAAGGCAGAGAAAAAAACCAGGTTAGATAGTCTTTTTTGCTTGGCTGCCTGTAAGGTAAGGGCTAAGGTAGGAGCAGTGGTCTCAAATCCTACGGCTAGAAAAACAATCAACTTCTTTGGATTTCTTTCGGCTATTCTTAAAGCATCCCAGGCAGAATAGACAATCCGCACATCACTGCCCTCTGCTCTCTGTTTTTGGAGACTGGAATGCGTACCTGGCACTCTTAACATATCCCCAAAAGTTAAGACCACTGTATTTTTTTGTTGGCTTAACTGAATTGCCCGATCAACATAATCCTGGTCAGACACACACACAGGACAGCCCGGTCCAGCAATCAGCTCCAGACTCTCAGGAATCAGCTTATTCAGACCAAAGCGCTGAAAGCTTTGTGTATGCGTACCGCAAACCTCCATAATCCTGATTATTCTATTCGGCATAATCTCAAATAGCTTCTGCGAAATTCGCCTTACCGCTTTTTTACTACGAAATTCATCAATATACTTCATGGCATCTGATCAAGTAAGCTTAAGGTATGACGAGCTGCCTCTTGGTCAATCACTTCGATAGCAAAACCCGCGTGCACAATCACATAATCACCCAATTTTACCCGAGGCACCATCTCAATATTTACCTGGCGCATTAATCTACCAGTCTTAACCCAGGCAAAGCGATCTTCTTTTTTAGCAACTTTCATCGGTATGCCTAAACACATCTTTAGTTTTTTAGTATGTAAAAGTTTATCATATCTATTCCAAATTGCCAGCACAGATTATGTGTGTCTCTAACCTGTCTTAATTAACCCTTGCAGCAATTACTGCCTGACCAAGGCTTACGCTCCCATCTGAACATGGCAGTATTTTATGAGTCAAAACCCGGAATCCTTCCCTGGCTAACAAATCTAGACTAAATTTAAGCAATATCTTATTCTGAAATACTCCCCCCGTTAAAGCAACCGTATTAATTTTGGTATGATTCCTTATCTCTCGACAGCTAACTCTAATCATCTGGGCAACCGTCAAATGAAAACCAGCAGCAATCCCTGCTTTAGTGTGTTTATGTTTTAAATCGGTAACTATCTGCTTAAGGGCTGGTATTGGATCAATGACAAAAGCCTGCCCGCTCTTTTTAATCTTAAATCCATACCCCTGTGGCTGTACTTTATAACTAGCGGCGGCTTTCTCTAAATTTATC
>JASFIK010000141.1:0-3484 GCA_050122705.1 Candidatus Omnitrophota bacterium
CAGATTATTTTTGATTAAATTGTTTAATTCTTGGGGGTCGTGGGATAAATTATACAGCTGGTAATCTAATCCTTGTACTGTGGGGGTCATAATCAATTTCCATTCCTTTGAACGTATGGCAAATTGCTTTCCCTTAATCCCCCTGATTGATTTTTTATTGCGTAATGGATTGCCCCGTGCGCTCTCACAGTAAACCAACTGGTCTTGGATGGCCTCTCCCTTTATTAGGGGTAACAGCGAGCAACCCTCTAATCCGATTGAAAAATTTATCCCCAAAATATCCAATATTGAAGGCAGGATATCGATGTGCCTGACTAAGGCATTAATCCTTTTCTGGGTGAACATTTTTGGATACCACAATAATAAAGGCACATGGATTTGCTCCTCATAGACAAAGCAACCATGATCAAACCACCAGAGATGCTCATTCATTGTCTCGCCATGATCAGAGGTTAATATGATTAGGGTTTGTTCATCAAGGCCTAAGTCAGCTATTTTTTTCAATACCAGACCAATGCAATAATCTGTATATTTGATCTCGCCGTCATACTGCGCAATATAAAAAGAGGGGTCAGAGATATTGCCGTGTCTCTGATAGAAGGGTATTTTTGATATATCATGCGGCTGGTTTGTAAAATCAAAGCACCTGTCATAGGGATAAGGCGGGTTATATCTTCCGTGAGGGTCAAAATAATGAATAAATAAGAAGAATTTACTATTTTTGTGTTTATCTAACCAAGCAAAAACCTCCTGGTTTACCATTTCTGCCGTTCGCTGTCTTAGTCCACTATGATTATACTCATTAAATCCCTGGGTTAAATTTGCATCAGGGCTTAAGGTCCATGCGCTCACAAAGGCAGCAGTATTATAACCGCTATTTTTTAATAATTCCCCTAAGGTTATGTACTGGTCATCCAGGCTATATCCCTGGTAATTATTATCCAACACCCCGTGGGAAATCGGCTGCCGTGAGGTCAAAATAGAAGCAAAGCTGGGAGTTGTTGCTGGCATATGGCTGATTGCCTCCTGAAACAAAACCCCATCCCCAGCTAATTTATCTATTTGCGGGGAGGTCTCTCTGGCATAACCATAGCATCCCAGATGGTCTGTTCTTAACGTATCCACTCCAATTAATATAACATTAGGCCCTTTTGGTGAATTTATCATTCGGTCAACAATAATTGCTAAGTGCAACATAAATACAGTCAGAATTAAAGCCAATCCAATTCCCCCAACAGCAATGCATTCTCTTTCTGATATCTTAGAGAGGAATGCGCATCTTTTCCTAACCAGTATCCATCCCAATAATCCCGCAATAAATAAGGGAAGCATCGGTAGGATTACCCATTTATCAAGGGATTCCTGAAAAATGTAGGTAATCATACGAAACATTTTATATCGAAAATATTGATTGACTATAACAGAATTAACCGCAATAGTTACGCCGATAGTAAATCCAAGAATTATCCCTAAGGACACTAAAGAAAGGAATTTGTTTATTTTTCGCATTAAGCAGGAAGGTTTCTGCGCGAAAATACTAAGAATATCAGGCTACTTAACTTAAGGGCAAGTAACACAAGGCAGGTATTAACTAAGCCTAACAACGGCAAAAATAATATCCCGGACAAGATCCCTGCCAACCATCCCCCAAAAAGGTCAGCGCTGTAAATCAGGCCAATGCTTGAGCCAAAATTATTAGTTTTGCCTCTTAGATGCATTTGGTTAGCCAAAGGAAACTGTGCCCCTGGCCAGAAGCCAGCCACAAAGCAGAGAAAAAAGAAGATGCTCCGCGCAGGAATTGAAAGGATTAAAAAGCAGATCATAAAAATTGATAAAATTGCTGCGATTTCCAAGCCGGCAAACCAGATTAAATTTCTTCTTGCCCGCTCTAAGTAACGACTCACAAGTATGCTCCCTGAAGCAGCCCCAGCCATAAAAACCGTAATCAGCATGCCAATCTGAAAATACAAATATCCGTAAATTACCTGAAAAGCGAATATAATCACCAGATTAATCAACATTGCAAAGAAACCGGTAGTGGCAATAGAATAAGGGATTGCCAAGCTGGAAAACTTAGAATTTACCAACTTGATAATCAGCAATATTAAGGTTAAACCAAGAATTAACCATAAAATCAAATTCAAGGTTATTCTTTCTAAGGCAAAGAACACCCCTCGCAAGGCAGGGCTAAATTTAGCACTCCAGATACTCAGTGTCTTAAACAAGGCAAATCCAGAAAAATCAGTGTTGTTTTTAGGGGTAGCGCCCTTAAGCGAATTAGCCAACCAGTCCTGCCAGCGTTGATGAAATCGATAATTAATATAAGCTGGTAGCAATAGATTCGTGCTTATTCCTCTTTGCACAATCCTCTGGTTAATTAAACTACTGTTAATCCGGACAATGTGTGAAGAATTAGAAGCCAGAAAAAGATTAAACTCTCCGGGAATAATTCTTACATAAGAGAAAATGTTTTCCAGACTATTTAAAATACAGGCATTAAGGTCGCGTAAATCGAAAGATAAATAGGTAAGTGATCCGGATAATGTAAATGCCAAAATTCCATCCGGCATTAATCTATCTTTAGCCAGCTTAAAAAATTCTTCAGTAAATAAGCGATTCGACTGTAAATCCGAAGGATCAGACAGTCCCAGGTATATCAGATCATAGCGGGAATCTGTCTGGTTAAGGAAAAACCGACCATCTAGATTTATGGTCATGACCCGCTTATCTCCAAGTTCCCTCTGGGTTAAATCTGTGGGATAACTCCTTAACATATCCAATATCAAGGGATCCAGCTCAACATAATCAACTTCATCGATTGTGGGCATCTTCAGAATTTGATTAATTAGTCCCCCTGCTCCTCCGCTGATAACCAAAACCCTCTTGGGCTGAGGATGAAACAACAGGGGAATATTGGCAAACTCTTCTACAAATACTAAGTCGGGTAACGGCGCAGTTATCACCGGTAAGCCATTTGAAAAGAATGTGTATTGGCCTTCTCTTTTAGTTACTACGATATTCCCATAGATAGAGTTAGCGTAATCCAAAACATCAATGTTAGACCACTGCTTTTTAATCGAAATCTGATGAATATTGCTCCAGCTAAAATTAATAGATAGATATATTAAAATAACCAGTAATATTGCGGACAATCCCTTTAATATGCGATTGCCAGCCTGGTGTTTAAACAATAAACATAAACAAACCAGGCAACTCAAAGTCGAAACTACTGCCACAATCTCAAATGAATTAAACCGGGGTAGCATAAGATAGGTAAACACCACACCCCCCAGAATGGTTCCCACTGTCTCCCAAAAATAAACCCTGCCAGCAGAAGCGCCCTTTGATTGATGAGCCACAGAGTAAATCTTAGCGCAACAGCTAAACAATCCCCCATGGGTAAAGCTTATTGGTAATGAAAAGATTAAAGAAACCCAAAATATAGTTGCCATTCCTACCCCTAAGCCTAAGGGCAGGCCGATCA
>JASFIK010000142.1:0-3467 GCA_050122705.1 Candidatus Omnitrophota bacterium
ACATTGCCTTCTGGAGACTATCTCCAAAACAACGGGCATCTATTAACCAACACGAAGACGAACACCTTATTGATTTATTAGAATGCGAGACACCAAATGAAGAAAGAGCCTATTTAGCACAGACCAAGCCGCTGCGGGGTATTTCACCTACCGTGGCCGGTGGGATAGCTTTTGCCGCAGCGGCTTTTGGTAAGAACTTGCTGAATAGATTGTCTAGAAGGCTTAGAAGGAATCCGGCAGGATGTCAGCCTGGTGAAGATCATAATTCATCCCCAGAACAGATCAGATTCCAAAGAACTTATTCAGCCAAGGCAATCTTGGATTATCTTGAGCTTAGCCCGGATGACGTTTACTTAGATTTGGCTGGAGGCCCTGGGACATATACAGTAGTTGCTCATCTGAGAGGGGTAAAAATGGCTATATATTTGGATATCTCCAGCATGAATATGCCATTGATAGAAGGCCTGTTAAGGAATATAGACAATTTTACTGAAGAAGAAAGGCGGCAATTAGAAGAAAGATCTAGCTTGAATATCCTTTGGTTCTTGAATGATGTTCGTTCGAGAGGCGGAGAAGAAAAAGGTATTCCTCAGGGAGTCAAGATAATTCGAGCCGATGCAAAGCATATATCCTTAGCTACGAATAGCGTGGATAAATTAAGCGTTACTGATTTACTGCGCTGGTTAGGGTCTCGGAAGTGTCAAGATGCAGCACTAAAGGAGATGCTTAGGGTTGTTAAGACCGGCGGATTGATTCATATCGTGCAAGATAGTATGAGCTTAGAGGAGCTCCGCAGCAGAATTATTAAAACTGCCCGTGAATTAGGAGTACAAATAGAAATTCAAGAGACTGTAATAGAAGAACGCGATAACGGCTTATTGGTGAAGATTATCAATAAATCAAGAATAGCGCATTTATTTAGTTCTATCTTTACGAAGCATACGATATCATTGTTATGCCTTTCAAATATATTATGTGGCCTTGCGGCATTAATACTTACCACTCTTCCTATATTTAGCTCTACCTGTACTAACCAGCCAGTTACGCCTGAGTTGATTTCTTCTCAAGAGCTTAAAGAAACTATTACATCTGAATCTGAAGCCAGTGTAATTTTTGGTGTCGATTATCTTTTAAATAAGAACCTCGAAATTAGCTTGACAGATGAACAAGTAATAAAATTAAAGAGAGCTATTCTTCGTCCTCCTGTTGAGGTTAGGGGTGATGGACGAGTTGAAGTCATCTATGAGAGCAAAGAGGGGGTAGAGATGTATTACTTCCCTAGCATTGACAGAAGCCAAATTGGCTTATTTACTGTTACTATTGATTTTAAAAATAAGTTCATAAGAAGCCCAATAAAAGATCCTAGAAAACTTACTATATATTTGTCAGAAGCTATGGGAGTAGATATGCCAGGTTATAAAGAGCTCAGGGAAGCACTTCATCTGCCCGAAGTTACCTTACAGATGAAAGAGGAACTAGCTAGAGAAGAAGAAGAATATAGAAGGCAACTTTTAGAACTCTGGGAAAAAGCAGGGGCTCTACAACCCATAACTACAAGAACACGTGATAAGATGACAGCTTCAGCTGTGGGCTATTATGCGGTGGGGCAGGGTACTTACGCTATAACAAATCCAGAATATTCCCGCTATATTGCCACCTCTCATATCAGGAGTTGTATTGCAGTCATTATTTGGGATCAGCATACTCATTATGCAATTATGGGACATTTCCAGGTTATTGACGATGTAGATGAAGCCTTAGGGTTAATGATTCAGGGCTTAAGGCAGCATAATGTAAATATTGGCGCTAACCTCAAAGCAAGTTTGATTGGGGGTTTATCAACTGATTTACTAGGATTGCCGAAAGGATATCCTAAGGTAGTTTATCTACAACTGGTTGATAAATTCAAAGAATTGGGTGTTGAGATTGTCGAGAAGGATCTCTTTGCAGACCCCAATGTTATTGATCAATATGATATTATCTTAGATACAACCACTGGCGTAATATATGATTTGGACCTAGAAATATCCACACAGGGAACTACTGAACAAGATCCGTTAGTAAGCATACAATCTACTGTTAGTTCACCTGTAAATCCTGCTACACCTATTTTGGCTATTATAGGTGGGACTTCATATATCGTTTACCGAAGAGGTCAAGGGAGTAAAGAAAAGGGTAAGTTGAACTCCTCTGACCCTGCCCGCACAAGCAGGCCCTTGACAGAAGATGAGCGAGCAGAACTTAAAGATATTCTTGATAGCCAGGCTGCACAGATTTTAGCTCTGGCTGAAAGCGATTCAGATACCATATTAAAACAGGAAGTAGCCGGCCTTTTAAGAGAGCAAGGCTATATAGGTACAGCTGATTTATTAGAACATTCCCTAGTTGTGCGTGCTCCGCCTAAGTTAATTAATCTAATTGCAGAATTTGAACAGAAGTATGGCGTAATCGTCTATGCGGTTAATCTTCCTGGCGTGATTATAATCATTAAACACGCAGAACAGCAATTAATCCCCTCCCTTATCCACGAGGCAGTTGCCCTTTCATTAGCAGGAAAATACCCTGCCCAAGAGATTGACCAAAGAGCTACCTGGATAGCCCAAGGCGCATTATTAGCTATTAAAGAAAACACCTTGAGAGAAATGGTATATGCTGAGCTTGAGAAGATTATGAAGAGCGGAGCGGCAATACCAACTGCCGGGAGTTTTTCAATTCCCGATATATTAAGGCTAATTAGAATATTAGTGCTTCCTAATTTTGCACAAAATTGGGATAAGGCAGTTGCGGGCAAGAAGTTTATTCATCGACAAGCGCAGGGTTTTGAATATACACTTATTTGGCCCTCATCTATTCAGTTAAAGAATAATGAAGAGATAGAAATCGAGATAATCCAATATCTTTCTACAGGTCCGCTTAAACTCGGGCACTTGAGAATGAAGGCAACCTTGGCATTGGATATGATCCTGACTGATATACTTGAGCAGAGCAATCTCAGGCCCAATGGAGATAATCTGATTAGTCTTACCAGGAAGGAGAGCTTGCGCGGATTATTTGGATCAGGGCTTGTTAGTTATGTGAAGAAACTTGCCAGCCCACTTATTCAGAGTAAGTCTCTTTATAAAGGTTCAAATAAATTAATTCAGGAAGGATTGGTTTTACTTAAGACCGAGGAGATATTAAATGTATTATCTGGATGGTTTATAGAGAATTTTGGGGATGACTTTGGCATAAGGCTCTTAGCCCTAGAGAGAGGATTAATTTGGAATGAAAGAAGCGCTTATGTACAGGCATTGCAATATCTTGAAAATCCATCCAGACGAAGAGCAACCAGACGAAAAACAAGGAAAGAATATGTTCTTACCCCAAATGGCCGCCAAACCAAAGAATCCTACTTAGCCAGGATAGCCCAACTTTCCTCCCAAGGCAGGGTACGAACAATCCCCAAGGATGAACTCAGATTTGAAATG
>JASFIK010000143.1:0-3373 GCA_050122705.1 Candidatus Omnitrophota bacterium
AAGCAGGTGGTTTATGCGAATAAGAGAAACCAAGAAACAAAATCAGCGCATAAAAACCGATGATTGAAAAATTGCGCAAAAACAGTGATAACATCAAAATGCATACAGCTGCTATCGCAAAGCAAATCATAGCTGCGTAAAAATAGAATTTTTCAGAAAGTTCCCCCTCCTGGATAAGCTTAGAGCCGCCAAAAAATGTATACCATTTTCTGTCCTGCCAATCTACCCCGGATTTTGAGTCTGCATAGTCATTAAGCAGATTTGCTCCCAGGTGGGTAGAAACAACTGCCATTAGTCCAATCAGAAATTTACCTAAAAGAAAACTCTGTTTATCGATGAATGAGCCGAGGATAAAGGGAAGAATACTAGCAGAAATAAAAGGTAACCTTAATGCCCTGATATATTTCTGCAGGCTAAGACAGAATCCGCATGCTCTTGAATCCTCTCTGCTACACATATTTCCTTTGCCCTTGTACCTAATCTATGATACCATAAAAACCATGCACTACCGAATAAAAAATAAGATTGACCGGGAGCTTTATAAATTTACCGCGAATATAAACAGACTCTATTCCTTAAGCAGAATTTCGCCGCTTTTATTTAGTTGCATCAGGGATTTTTTACTCAGAAAGGGCAAAAGAATCCGCCCTATCCTCTTTATAGTTGGGTATTTGGGGTTTGCTAAAAAGGCTGCTCCCGGCCTTTATACAAGCGCTTTGGCTATAGAGCTACTGCATGACTTTATGCTGGTTCACGATGACATAATTGACAAGTCAGATAAAAGAAGAGGAAAACCCTCTATGCATAGGTTGTTAGACAATTATCTGATGGCGTATAAAGATATCAAATTTAACGGGATAGACCTAAGTCTAGTGGTAGGCGATGTAATGTATGCCATTGCAATCAAGGCCTTTTTGTCAATAAAAGAAGATATGGCGCGCAAAGAAAAGGCATTAAAGAAGTTCATTGAGGCAGCTATTTATACAGGCTCGGGAGAATTTATAGAGTTAATAAATGGGGTTAAAAATATACAAAAAATAACCAAGCAGGATATCTATAAAATATACGATTATAAAACAGCGCGCTATACGTTCTCAACACCCTTATCTACCGGAGCAATACTTGCCGGCGCCACACAGAGTCAGGTAGACAAGCTATTTAAACTCGGTATATACCTGGGAAGGGCTTTTCAGATAAAAGACGATATCTTGGGCATATTCGGTGAGGAAAAGAAAATCGGGAAATCTACGCTCAGCGACCTGCAGGAATCTAAAAAGACCCTGCTTTTGTGGTACGCTTATAACAATTCAGGTACTGAGCAGAAAACATCGATAAAAAAAATACTCGGAAAAAATAGGGTAAAAAAATCTGATTTATTAAGGATGCGTAAGATAATAAATGAAAGTGGAGCTTTTAAGCAGGCAGAAAAAGAAATTGCTCAACTTATAAAGAAAGCACATGCTCTTATTTTGGCTACTGGATTACGCAAAGAATACAAAGATTATCTGCTAAACTATTCCTCGCAACTCCTCAATCCTATTCCTGGACAGTAACGCAGTTAAATTTGCATATTCCGCTTATTTCGTCTTTTGCTAATTCATTATTTGGGTCAATTTCCAAGGCTTGCTTAAGATAATCTTGGTATTTCTCCATTTCGCCTTTACTTTTATAAACCTGTGCAAGCCTCACATAGGCATCAGCAAATTGCGGATCAGCCTCCACTGCTCTTTGTAGATATTCCAATGCCTTATTTATACTCCCTCCGGCAATGGCGGGTGCTAAAAAGTAGAAGCTGCCCAAACCAAAAAGCACTGCTGAAGAATCAGGTTGAAGCTCTTCTGCCTTTTTTAAATTTGGCAAAACCTGAGTACCATTGATTACCTTTGAGAGCGGCCCGCCTTGAGAAGCAATCATTCCCTTAGCGCCCGAAAATATTACATATGCCCGGGTATAGTTGCTTAAATCAACATTTTGTCTGCCTTGTTTTTTTACTTTTAGAGCCAGTCTAACAGTCTCTTCGAAATTAGCCTGAGTATACCTTATGTAAGCCAAGCTTATATATGCCGGAGAAAATTCAGGATTTGATTTGATAATTTCACTTAGTAATTCTTCACTCTCCGGTATCTTGTTTTTACGTCGCAGTACTTCGGCAAGCCCCCATTGGGCTTCTATTAAATCAGAATCAACAACTAAAATATCCCTGAACGTCTTCTCTGCCTCTATATCCTTATGATTATTCAGGTAGACTAACCCGAGAATATATAAAGTATCCAATGAATCAGGCTGCTCCTTGACTAAGATTAGAGCATCTGGGATATTCTTCTGGTCAGCTTGTTCATGAAGCTCCTTCCAGTCTAAGGCATTTACCGGTGAACTCAGGTAAAACATAAATATCAGCGAGAAACAAAGTTCCTTTATCATCTATCCCCTTTTGGCAATAAATCTTTTTTTAAAATACTCCCAGAAAATAATTGACATGGTAACCATGCTAAAGCCAAACAAAAAGTCTTCAATGGGAATACTGCCTAACCTTAAACCTAAGAAAAAGCGAGGATTATAGATAACGATATATTGACCGGTTAAGTAACCGTTAACAAAGAATTTAAAACATAAAATAATTATTAGAAATAAGTAAAATTCTTTGCGCAACAGAACTCTAACATTGCTTTTTTTATCTAACGTCAAGGTAAATAAAACTGAAATAACCGATAATATGGTGTATTCTTTCATTTTGTCTTTTGCTTGATATAGTTTATTGCCTCCCAGGTAAAAATGCAACAGAATGGTATAACCACAAAAAATAATACCTCTTCAATGGGAAGATTGATAATCTTAAATGCATAAACCCCCTGCGGATTAAAATACCAGTGCCCACGATAGGTTGCAAAAATGTCCCATACGCCAAAGATCAATAAAACTAATCCAATGCTGCAGAAAAGAGCACGTCTATGCCGGTAGAATCTTAAAGGGGGATAAAAGCTTAAGCAAAAGGGTAGAATTCCTGAAAGAATAAGCACAAGCATATATTTAGACATTAGTATTATTTTATTGTAAAACCAATTCGTTTTCAAATAAAACCTTTAGATTGATTTGAGGCCAGATATGTGTACAATATTATTGAATGAAAAAATCAACTCAGGAAAATTCAATCAAAGCGGGTTTCGATGCAGCAAAATTAATAACCAAAAGGTTTGCGAAAACATTCTATTTTGCTTCACGATTTCTTTCAAAAGAAAAACGAGATGCCGCTTACTCTGTATACGCAGTATGCAGAATCAGCGATGATAGCGTAGATAATACTCAACGCCTGTCTAGTCCAGTTATGCTTGAGCAAATAAAGAAAAAAATCATAGCTGCATATGAGAATAATGAA
>JASFIK010000144.1:0-3337 GCA_050122705.1 Candidatus Omnitrophota bacterium
GCTCAGATTTTTTGGAATTCAAAAAAAGTTCACCCTATTGGATTCCTCATAATAAAATTTCAAACGTAGAAAAATTTCTTCGCCAACAGTAATGTATATCCTAGGAATAAGTTGTTATTATCATGACGCTGCTGCATGTCTGTTAAGAGATGGTGAGGTAATTGTAGCTTGTGAAGAGGAAAGATTCAGTCGGATAAAACACGACTATTCTTTTCCTGTAAATGCTATAAGGTTTTGTCTTGATTATGCAGAAATTGAAGGCCACCAAGTAGACTATGTAGTATTTAACGAGAAGCCGTTATTGAAATTTGAGCGGATTATTAAAACCATTCTTTCAACTTATCCTCTTTCGGTAGGGATTTTTCAAGATGTAATAATAAACTGGATGGGAGATAAATTGTGGATTAAAAGCTTGATTGAAGAGAAGATAGGTGTTAGTCCAAATAAAATATTATTTTGTCAGCACCATCTTTCTCATGCAGCCAGTGGTTTTTTCTGTTCTCCATTTATTGAGGCAGCAATTTTAACTTGTGATGGAGTCGGAGAATGGACAACCACCGCATTAGGGTGTGGAAAGGCCGATTGGGACGGTAAAAAAATAAATGAAATTCAGTTATTTGAGGAAATTAAATTTCCTCACTCTTTGGGGCTTCTTTATTCAGTCTTTACTGCTTTTTTGGGATTTGAGGTTAATGAAGGCGAATATAAGGTAATGGGAATGAACGCTTTTGGCGAGCCAAAATATGTGGATAGAATTTATAAATTGATTCGGGTTAATCAAGATGGAAGCTTTCGACTTAATATGAAGTATTTTTCGTATCACTACCATAGAAAGAGAAGTTTTAATAAGCATTTTGAAAAATTATTTGGTAAACCACGGAAATTTAACTCTCGCTTTGTCACTGGCAAGACTTCATTGTATGATTATGCCGATGTTCCTACAAAAGATGAAATAGAAAGTAATCAATATTACGCAGACATTGCTGCCAGTATTCAGAAAGTTACTGAGGATATCTTAATAAAAATTGGCAATTATCTTTACCACAAAACAAGATTAAAAAAACTTTGTCTCTCAGGCGGCGTTGCCTTGAATTGCGTAGCAAACTCTCGTCTTCTTAAAGAGACTCAATTTGATGAAATATTTATTCAACCTTCTGCTGGAGATGGGGGAGCAGCTATGGGAGCGGCTTTATATGTTTATCACTGTTTGTTGAATAAACCACGGAAATTTATTTTCAAACATGCCTATTGGGGCAAGGAGTATTCTGAAGAACATATTATGTCTTTTCTAAAGAGTAGCAAGCTTAGATATAAATATGTCAGGGATGAAGATAAACTACTGGATTTAGTAGTGGATGCACTTATTTCTGGTAAAATAGTGGGTTGGTTTCAAGGGAGATTTGAATGGGGGCCGAGAGCATTGGGTAATCGTTCAATTTTGGCTGACCCGCGAAATGAGCAAATGAAAGATACTGTCAATATTAAGATTAAGTTCCGCGAGCCATTTCGGCCATTTGCGCCTTCAGTTTTATTTGGTAAGGCCCAAGATTTATTTGAAGTCAACGATCCAGGAAAGCATTACCCGTTAAGATTTATGCTTTATACAGTACCGGTTAAGAAAAAGAACTCAATTCCTGCAGTTATCCACATTGATGGTTCAAGTCGTATTCAGGTAGTAGATGAAAGGACAAATCCGCGTTATTACCGTCTCATCGAAAGGTTTTATCAAGCAACCAATGTTCCGGCGGTTCTTAATACCTCATTCAATCTGAAGGGCGAGCCAATTGTTAATAGTCCAGAGGAGGCTTTTAATACTTTTTCAAAGAGCGGGATGGATATGTTGGTTTTGGGTAATTTTATACTGACAAATAAATGATAATAAAAAAGACAATAAAAAGATTTGGTAGACATTTTATTGATTTAGAGCAAAAGGATGAAAAAATCATTAGCCAATCTGTGCTAATTGTTGACAACGGTTATGGCTGGCTTGGGCATGTAGAGTATGTTATTGAGAGAATTAGGAAATTTTTACCAAAAGCTGAGATATCAGTTTTGACTTTTGGAGTAAGAAAATCTAATCTAGAAGAAAATTTCCCTAAATTAAAGTTTATAATACCTTCTGAAGACTTAAGGCCAAAAAGATACCAGATTGCTCTGCAGATGCTGAAAAAACGCAAAGCAAAATATGATTTCCTTGTGTTATTTTCTTTAGATATAACCCCATTAATTATCTCTTTGATTTTTATGAAGTCCAAAAGAGTTATTTTATACAATCAGTGGCGACAATGGTGGATTTTGAGATTAAGAAAAACTACTGAAATTTTTAAGGTTACTTATATCAGTAAGAGAACAAGGATCAATTTGAAAAATACCTTAAAAAAAATTGGGTTATTTTTTATATTGCTTCAGTCCAAAGATGAAGAGATTTTTAAACATTCGGTGTTAGTAATCGATAATGGTTATGCCGCCTTTGGTCAAATCGGCTATGCTATTCAGTGTATAAAAGAATCTCTTCCTGGGGCGAATATTTCATTATTATCTTTAAGGCAAAGAAATGAACTAATTGAGAGTTTTCCTGAGCTCGAAATTATAAGACCTGATAACTGCATAATCAAAAAATACCGTATTGCCAGACACTTATTGAGATTAAAAAATAATAGATATGACTATATTATTTTATTATCTTTAGATGTAACGCCACTAGCATTGTCAATTTTGTTTATGAAGAGTAAGGTGCTTTTGAATAATCAGTGGCATCAGTGGTGGCTACTTACGCCAAGGCCTTTTAGAGATTACTTAATGGCGATTCCTAAATTTGTTTTGACGATTATAATTAATATTGTGGTTTTTGTTTATCTTTTAATAAGTGTTTCCTGGATATTTTTGAAAAAGTCATTTACTGTTTTTAAATTTAATCTTTTGGCAAAGAGACCTTAGAAAGTTATGGAAGTTGATGTGAGACAGTTTAGTTCAGATAAAATTTTAAAGCATCTTGATCGAGTAAATGCCTGGTTAAGGAATAAGAATCCCTTCCCGATTACCGTTGAATTAGATATGACTAATATCTGTAATCACAAGTGCCCTGAATGTTCGGGGTGGTATTTCCAGAATAGAAACCATTATTTTTTGAGTAATGATTTGGCTGAAAGCATAGTTAGACAATTAGCCGCAGCGAAGATAAGAGGTCTTATTTTTACCGGTGGAGGAGAGCCTCTTTGTCATCCGCACGTTACAAAAATAGTAAATTTAGCGCATAATTTAGGGCTGGACATCGGCTTTATTACTAACGGTTCACTTATTACCGAAAAAATCGGTAAAGTCCTATTGGATAGCTGTA
>JASFIK010000145.1:0-3334 GCA_050122705.1 Candidatus Omnitrophota bacterium
CACTGATGCGATTGCTTGTCTGTTACCTCACGCTGGTTATATCTACTCGGGTAAGGTAGCAGGTAAGACCGTTTCTCGTTTAAGGGTCAAGGACAATGTAATCCTTCTCGGCCCAAACCACACTGGCTACGGTACGCCATTTAGCATAATGACTGAGGGGCATTGGCAGATACCTATGGGCCGGGTTGATATAAATTCAGGCCTCGCTAAATGCATATTAAAAAAATCTAAATATCTCAGTGATGATACGCATGCACATTTATACGAGCATTCCTTAGAGGTTGAATTGCCCTTCCTGCATTACTATAACCCAAATATTAAGATTATTCCGATAGTGGTAACCGAAGACCACCCCGAGATATATAGGGATATTGGCAAAAGTATTGCTTTAGCGCTAGAGGAATGTAAGCTGATTAATTCCAGCTTGATTGTAGCTAGTTCTGATATGACTCACTATGAACCAAGTAAAGATGCAGAGAAGAAGGATAAACAGGCGATCGAGGCGATTTTACAATTAAACGAAGATGCACTTATTGAGAGAATAAAAAAGTTTAATATCTCAATGTGTGGATACGTACCTACGGTAATTATGTTAGTGGCCGCAAAGCTCCTGGGAGCAAAAGGCGCTGAATTGGTTGAGTACCAGACCAGCGGTGATGTAACCGGTGATTATGGTTCGGTTGTTGGTTACGCAGGAATTATCATAAAATAATTGCAAGGGAGATATACTTATGGATGAGAAAAAAAAACATATCGATGAATCATGGAAGGAGACTGTGGCTAAAGAAAAAGGGTCATCCCAAAAAGAACAGGAGTCGGTCCCCCAGGAAGCGAGTTTTAGCTTTTTTGTCAGCACACTTGCTTTACAAACCTCAATTTTCTTAGGCCAAATCCCGAACCCAGCAACCAACAAAAAAGAGAAAAACCTTCCCCAGGCAAAATTCATTATTGATACTTTAGGTATGCTTCAGGAAAAAACAAAAAACAACCTTAATCAGGAAGAAAATAATTTGCTAGAAAATGTACTTTATGAATTACGGATGCAATATGTAGCTAGAAATAAGGAGGGTGGGGAATGATTGACCCTGAATTACTTGATATTCTTGCTTGTCCTGATTGTAAAAGCGATGTAGAATTTAAAGACAATAAGATTGTTTGTAAAGGTTGCGGGAGAAGGTATCCGGTAAAAAACGATATCCCGATAATGCTGATTGATCAGTCCGAACCACCGGTTAAGAAAACAGGGAGCTGGAGATGATTAAGATTTTGGTAATCCATGGTCCGAATTTAGACCTGTTGGGAAAACGGGAACCAAAGATTTACGGTAAGGTTACCCTAAAGGAGATTAACGCTGCCTTAAGGAATTTGGCAAAAGGCAAGCGGGTAAAACTTGAAATTATACAATCCAATCACGAGGGAGAAATTGTCAGCGTAATCGGTGAGGCCAAGGATAAGTACAGTGCGATATTAATTAATCCGGCTGCCTATACTCATACCAGTGTGGCAATCAGGGATGCGATATTGGCATCAAGCCTTCCTAGCGTTGAAGTGCATCTGTCTAATATTTACGCGCGCGAGGAGTTTCGTCAGAAGTCACTAATGAATCCGGTGGTTTCTGGGGGTATCTACGGCTTTGGTTTACAGAGTTATATTTTAGGTCTACATGCAGCTATTTTATTGGCCAGATCCGTTAGGAAGCGCAGGCCATGAGAAGGTTTAAATTTTTAACGGGTCAAACGATGCTCGAAAGGCAGGATGAATTCTCGGTTACAGCGGCTTCATACTATCCTCCGGAAATCCCACTTTGAGGGATTGCTAGTTTCCCATCAGCCAAATATTAACTATCTTACTGGTTTCCCAAGCAGTGACTCTTATCTGTTAGTAACCCGAAAACAAAATTTCTTTATCACTGATCCACGCTACTATCAGGAAGCCAGTAAATTCCTTGCTCCCAAAGGCAATTCTCGAGCGGTTAAAAGTCTAAGAGTTGAATTATACAGTAATTCGGTTTTTGATACCATTACTCAACTGGTACGTCGGCAGAAGGTTAAGCGTTTAGGATTTGAGGCAAGAAATCTAGACGTTGCTCAATACCAGCGGATTAAAAAACTTCTTGGTAAAATACGCTTTATTTCTACTCATGAGATAATTGAGCAACTAAGGCGGCTAAAAGAACCCAGTGA
The DNA here is from genome assembly GCA_050122705.1 of Candidatus Omnitrophota bacterium. Classification (GTDB taxonomy): domain Bacteria; phylum Omnitrophota; class Gorgyraeia; order Gygaellales; family JAHJCI01; genus JASFIK01. The sequence goes on from JASFIK010000145.1 coordinate 2,184, forward strand.
GATAGTTAAAATAAAAAAGTCAGTCAGCATTGCCAGGCAGGCCTTAGAATATGCTAAAGGAATAATTGCTCCGGGGATTAGCGAGAGAGAAATAGCTGCAGAACTGGAAGGTTTTCTGCGCACCAAAGGAGCGAGGAAGACCGCTTTTGAAACTATTGTTGCCTCGGGTAGAAATTCTGCCTTTCCACATTATTTAACTGGTAATCGGAAACTGAGGCAATGCGATTGTCTATTCGTTGATTTTGGTGTGGATTACCAGGGCTACAAATCTGACTTGACAAGAACATTCTTTTTGGGTAAAATACCTTCTAAAATCAGTAAGATTTATCAAATTGTACGTCAGGCACAGGTTAAAGCAATTAATAAAATTAAGCCAGGAGTCAGAATTGGCGAGATTGATAAGAGTGCCCGCCAGTATATTGCCAGACACGGATATGGCGGGTTTTTTGCTCATAACCTTGGCCATGGCATTGGGTTAGAAATACATGAACAACCGACTATATCGGCTCATAATAAAGCCTTGCTTGAAGAGGGAATGGTTTTTACAATAGAGCCAGCAATATATCTACCCAACAGATTTGGCATAAGAATCGAAGACGATATAGTGGTTACTAAACAGGGTTGTGAGGTCTTAAGTAGTGGTATCGATAAATCAGATTAAATCAGGATTGACCGTCTTAATCGATGGACAAATTTTTATGGTTATAGATTACCAACATGTCAAACCCGGTAAGGGAGCAGCCTTTGTGCGCACTAAGATAAGGAACTTGAGAAACGGGAGTGTCCTGGAAAAAACATTCCGCGGAGATGAGAAGATAGAAGAGGCTTTTATCGAAGAGAGAAAGTTACAGTATCTCTACCGTTCAGATAAGATATACCATTTTATGGATCAGGAAAACTTTGAAGAAGTCAGCATCAACGAGGATATTCTCGGAGCAAATTGTAAATTCTTAAAAGATAACCTCCAGATAAGCGCCTATTCTTACGAGGGTGAGATTTTTAATGTTGCGCTACCGACCTTTATTGAGTTAAAGATTACACATACTGAACCAGGATTAAAGGGGGATACGGCAAAGGCAGCCTTAAAACAGGCTACTGTAGAGACAGGCGCAAGTATCAGCGTGCCACTATTTATCAAACAAGGAGACGTA
>JASFIK010000146.1:0-3321 GCA_050122705.1 Candidatus Omnitrophota bacterium
CCCCCCCAGAAACAGACCCCCTTTTTGGAGAATCTGCCTTGTAAATTATTAGTTTATTTGACTGAATTACGGCGGGCATTAGAATACTTAAGCTTCTTGACCATTGTTTTATAGCCACCGAATACAGCTTCTAATACTGTACTCCAGGCAACCTTATATCCTACATCAAAATGGATTGAGTCAGCAACTGATCTGCCGTTAACCAGGGTGAGTCTCACTGCGGTATGGAAAAGGTTTTTCTTTTTGGGGCCATGCAGAAGCTTGCGAGACCATCGGACTTCCCCTCGCATTTGAATAGGTATTTTCACATTCGGAGCATAGACTTCAAGTAAAAGTATATCCCCTTTTTTTAATTTTTTCTTTGAGACAAAACGCAGTCCCTCTACGCTGATATTTTTACTGATTCCGAAATATTTTTTTAGTGGATGGCCAGGTTTGTGGATATCTAGAACTTGAAATCTGACCTTTGTCCTGATATCATAAATAACCCGGAAATAAACCTCCATTTCCGTATTATATCGCTGATATTTTCTCCTTTCCCTTTCCCATTTTTTACCCAATGCTATTTCTAGCTTTCTATTCCTATTTACTTTATTCATTTTGTTTTATATCTTTCGGTCTTGAAATTCAGTTCTTTTTATCCCTTAGGGTATAAATTAACAAGCTGCTAATGGTAACCATGGCGATTGCAGACTTAAGCGCTACTGACAAGCGCTCGTGCATCACGAATAACATAGATATCCATATTGCTATTGTCCAAACAACTACTAATTGTTTTTTATTCATTAAGGGATTATTCTTCCGCTCTACCGCGTCCTTTCCCTGGTCCTTTATCTGTTCCTAATCCCCATTTTTCTTCCATTTCTTCCATTTCTTTCTCTCGTGCTTTTTTCCATTCGCTAACATCTTCCTTTACCTGCGGGGGTAAGGGTTCTTCTCCTTCGATTTTCCAGGCTTCTTCTTTAGCCTTTTCGGCTTTTTCGGCTGCTTCTTCTGCTGTCTGTTCTGCTTGCTCTTTTGCTTTCCTTGCCTCTTTTTCAGCCTGCTTGGCAGCTCTTTTTGCCTTACGCTCTTGCAAGATCTTAGCCTTTTCTTCTTTGGACTTTCCTATTGTAGCAAACCAGTCTGAAATGCGATGGAATACTGCCTGTTCGCTGGCGCGCTCATAAGCCCGAGCACTAGCTCCTTTTTCACCACCCTTTGCTGCAAATGCCGGACAGGCACTCAAGATAAGCGATAATACTATTACTATACCAATTAACCTTTTCATTTACACCTCCTTTTTTGAATTAAGTATTTAGACAAAAAAGCAACCCCTGACACTGCAGGGGGTTGCTTTAAATTTACCCTCTTATATTATATCCTGGTTTTTTGAGCTGTAAAGCCGATTTTTAGCACAGCTCTAATAAAAACCCACCCTGCTTTTAGCAAGGTGGGTTGTATTGTACTAATAAGGCCCAGCGTTTATGGCTGGGCCTTGGTATTTTCAGGTTATATTTTAACTACGTTTTTGGCTTGGTCGCCCTTGGGACCCTTTTCGATTTCGAATTCGACTTCTTGACCTTCCTCTAGACTCTTATAGCCTTCTCCCTGAATTGCACTGTGATGTACAAATACATCATTGCCTGATTCAGGAGAGATAAATCCATAACCCTTCTGGTTACTGAACCATTTAACTTTACCTCTTGCCATTATCTACTACCTCCTTTCCTTGATATTTTTACATAGCAAATAATGGCAGAAAAAAAACCGTAAGGTCAGTGTTTCTTGGCCTTACGGCTAAGACTTATACTACCTTATTTACTACAGACATAAGTATAGCATCATTTTTCTATTTGTCAACTATAATCTCTGATTCTTGATATAGTAATCTTTAGGATTATTTCTTTACTTTTTGGAAGCAGCCAGACCATTATATATTGGGATTTTTTCATCTAATCCGTCTTTTACTTTACGGCTGATTTACCTTTTCCCTTTCCTATAAAATAACCAAATATGCCACTTAAAACTGCAATAAAAATGATTGTCAATATCTGGCAAGTAAAGCAAATTTGGCCCTCGCTACATTTACACAAATCTAATAATGGGCGAATTATACACATCATCCCTCCTTTTCTCAATTATATCACCAACCGCTTTAAGGTGGTAGGGAATTTAAAGAGAGAGAATCCCAAATAAATAAAAACCCACCCTGTTTTTGACAAGGTGGGTTTAGATATTTTTAGGATTGTTGAGCCAGGCCTTATCTTTTATATCGTTTCTCGTATTTGTCTTTGTATGAATAATCTTTGTGGTCGCAGTATTTAGAGGTCCAATAACCTCCTTGCTCAACTTGGTATTTTATGTAATGCCCCTCAACTATTATGGTGCCGTATTTCTCGCTGTATTCTCGATGCTCAGGAATATATTCTTTCTTCCAAACCATAGCTGGGACCCAAACATAGTGGGAATAGCATTTGTTCTTTTTGATTTTACAATGCTTCTGGGTTTGCCCACTATAATCTCGGTCACACTTTTTACTTTGCCTTATTCCTGTAATGTTACCAATAATATCAACATTGCCACCGGTAAGCACTCTTATCCCGGCAAGTGTAGCAAGCACCTTGCCTGCCTTATCCCAATCGCTGGCATAAGCGGGTGCCTGGAAACCGATTATCCCTATTACCACCATTAGGCTAACCATTAAACCGGCTATTAATTTCTTCATCTTGCACCCTCCTTGTTATTAAGACCCCCTTCCCGGCTTTTACCCCCGCCTGATCTATTGAGAAATTACTCTCTCTTCCAGAAAGGGGATCTTTTCTTTTGTGCTCCAGGGGCTTGGTGATTTCCCCGCTGCATTCTCCTGTGCTTAATCACTGATTCCAGTTTCTCGAATTGCTCAGGAGTAAGAATCTCCTTCATCTTAAGGATAGAATCAACCCTCTGCTCTATGGTATTTCCATGTAGCTGTTTTAATTCAGCTACGATTTTATTTACTACTTCCTGATTAACGGCTTCTTTCTCAAGCTCATGGCGTAGCTCTAATTCCTTAAGCTTGATTTTATTGCGGTTCTCAATCATGCTATACCTTGCCTGAAACCTCTGTTCTTTAAGCTGCTCCTTCTGCTCTGGGCTAAGGCTTAGCTCATCAGCAATTTTGGAGAGCGGGATTTCTTCCCCTTCTTGCCCAGCTGGTTCCGGGACTTGTTCTCTTAGTTCTTGCCCGGAAATCTGTGCAAACCCTAAGCCAGGCAGGAAAATCAAACCAAAAATCACTGCGCAAATTATTTCTTTTGTAAATCTCCTTTTCATCTCTTCCACCCCCTTCTACTAACTTAG
>JASFIK010000147.1:0-3307 GCA_050122705.1 Candidatus Omnitrophota bacterium
TTCCTGGTAATCATTACTGCAATTTTTATTCCCTCTCTAAGAAATTACTTTATTGATCGCCTGCGTATGTCTTTAGGGATTTTTACTTCATTATCCAGAGAGATTCAGGGAGTTGCCTTATATCACAAGAATTTAGTTCAGAATCAGCGTTTAAGGAAAGAGATTGGTCTTATTCGGCGGCAGCTCTTTGAGGCTGAGGAGTTGTACTTGGAGAATATGCGCTTAAGGGAATTACTCGATTTTAAAGAAAAGTCTATTTATCCCCTCACCGCCGCAAGCGTAATTGGTTACGACCCAACGAATTTATCTTCAATAATCATCCTCAATAAAGGCAAACAACAAGGGATTAAGAAAGATTCAGCAGTTATTACCAATGACGGCCTCGTAGGTAGGATCATTGAGGTAGGAGAGCAGACCTCCAAGGTTTTGCTGATTGATGATATCAACTCTGGGGTTGCCGCTTTTATTCAACGGAGTCGCCAAAAAGGATTAGTCTCAGGTACTTTAGGCAGAGAATTAATATTACAATATTTACCAGCCAGGGCTGATGTTCAGGTTTCCGATCTAGTGATTACTTCTGGCTTATCCGGATTATATCCTAAAGGCATTTTGGTTGGTAAGATAAAAGAGATTAAAAAGGAAAAAATCCCTGGAGAGATTTTTGTGATTGTTCAACCCAGTGCAAAATTAAGTAAATTGGAGGAAGTCCTGGTTGTGCTTTCTCCGTTAGAAATATCAGAGCCCTAAGAGAGAAAGGCAAGATTTCAACCGATGGCAATTAACTACCGACTTATCTTGATTAACCTCCCTAGATATTTACGTACAATTCGAGTGAATATATATTCAAGTAAGTTTTCTCTAAAGTTTATGAGAAGATATCGTCAGCAAATATGCGCATTTTTACTATTGCTTATAATCGGCCTTTTGCAATCTACCACGTTAAATTATTTCCCTATCCTCGATGTAAAACCAGATGCCATTTTAGCTGCCCTAATTATGCTTGCTCCATTTTTTAGTTTGGGATGGTCAGTGGCTTTTGCCTTTCTGGGTGGCCTGTTTCGTGATATATTCAGCAGTTTACCCTTTGGGTTCAATATTTGTTTATCAATGCTCTGGGTAATTTTGGCTAAGCAGATCTTTCGCCGATTATCCGCTGAGAATGGGCTTATTCGTAATGTTACGCTATGCTTGTTTATAGTTTTGAATAATTTAACTATGCAATCTATTTTATTTATGTTTGCTCGTCCTTTAAGCCTGGGTATTTTTTTAAGAATCGTTACTATAGAATCTATATTTACACTGGCTTTAGCCTTTTTAATATATAGACTTTTTGTTCACTTATTCATGTCTTAATCATGACTAGATTGCGCATCTTTCATTATCTTGTAATTAGTGGATTCCTGTTTTTGGGTTCAGCTCTCACCCACCATCAAATAATTCAATTTAATAAATACCAACAATTAAGTCAGGTAAACCGTATTCGCATTTTACCCCAGGCAGCAAGGCGCGGCTGTATCCTGGATCGAAATGGCAATATTTTAGCTGGTAATGTTATCTCCTATAATCTGCTGATTATGCCAGAGCAGAAAGTTTATCCGAGAGAAAAAATTACTAAGCTTTCCGCACTCCTTTCAATTCCCGAGGAAAAGCTCAAGGCAAAATATTTGCAGGGGCATTTGACACCATTTGTTCCGGTTTTACTGGTTAAGGATATATCCCTTTCTCAGGCAGTGGCGATCGGACAATTAAAATATGATTTGCCAGAAGTAACCATTCAGGAGAGTCCCAAGCGTATATACCCCCTGGGTAGTATCGCCAGTCACATCTTGGGATACTTAGGCAATATTGATATTTGGCGATGGGAGCAACTAAAGGAATACGGATATAAAATGCAAGATTTAATCGGCTATAGCGGAACAGAAGAGGTTTATGATTATATCCTGCGTCCGCATGATGGAGGCATGCAGGTAGAAGTGGATAGCAAAGGCAGATTATCGCGTATTCTCGGTTTTAAATCGCCTCAGAAGGGCAGAGATATAGAGCTAACCATTGACTTAAATCTACAGAGGATAATGCACGATAATCTTATTGGGCATACTGGTTGTGTGATTGTGCTTAATCCAGTTAATGGAGAGGTCCTTGCCTTAGCCAGTTTCCCTAATTTTGATCCTAGGGTTTTTCAAGAAAGCGATCCAGCATTAATTAACCCTCTGTTGAATGACCTTGACGCCCCTTTACTCAATCGTGCCATTAATGGCCTATATCCCCCTGGTTCGGTATTTAAAATCATAGTTGCCGCTGCTGGCTTAGAAAGTGGTAAAATCAATGTAAATACAAATGTTTTATGTTCTGGGAAGATGCAGATTGGAAATCGTCAATTTCATTGCTGGGATACACATAAACAAGAAAATATTATCGATGCACTCGCTCATTCTTGCAATGTCTTTTTTTATACCTTAGGCCTAAATCTTGGACCTCAATTAATCAATGAATATGCTTTAAAATTCGGCCTTAATCAGATAACCGGTATAGATTTAAGTGGCGAATCAAAGGGCTTCTTGCCACATTCTTTATGGCAGCGGATAAAAAGGGCTCGCCGTTGGTTTGCTGGAGATACAGCAAATCTCTCGATTGGTCAGGGACAAACACTGGTTACCCCTTTACAAGTGACTCGGATAATGGCGGCTATTGCTAATGGTGGAAAGCTGATTCAGCCGCGGTTGCTTAAATCAAAAGATAATGTTACTGGGGGCACTGATTTATCTTCCCAAATTAGCAATTTACCAATTAGTAAAGAAAACTTAGAAATAATCAGAAAGGGACTGCTGGGTGCAGTTAAGCAACCAGGCGGAACAGCAAGTGTTCTTGATGGTTTGGGGATTCTGATTGCTGGTAAGACTGGGACTGCCCAAGTTGCCCAAGGAACAGCCCATGGTTGGTTTGTAGGCTACTTTCCTACTAATGAACCAAGGTTTGTCATCTGCGTTTTTCTGGAACATGCAGGCTCTGGCCATTATGCTTGTCAGTTAACTAAAAAGATAATTCAGCAGATGCTTGCTGAGGGATTGATATGACCAAGTTCGCTTACAGATTAATTTTTATTGTTTTATTGATTGCAATAATCGGAATTATAACTATTTATAGTAGCAATATGGATGGTACCTATGCTTCAGAAGTCCCTCTTTATTTACGTCAGATTATTTGGGTCTTTTTTGGTCTGATTTGCCTTTTGGGAATTTCGCATATTTCTTATCGTCGATTATGGGATGGGGCGTACCTGTTTTACATAATCGGAATAATATTTTTA
>JASFIK010000148.1:0-3298 GCA_050122705.1 Candidatus Omnitrophota bacterium
AATAGCGGAGTTCTGCCCTCCTTTTCTACTGTCTCATAGGCAATCCCTGTTAAGCCTGACGAAATCAGGAATTCGGTTAATTGCTTATCAGCCGCAAGATGCAAATAAGTGAATATCATATGGCCTTCCTGAATTAATGGAAATTCCTCAGGCAAGGGCTCTTTAACCTTCTTTATTAACCTTGCCTGTGTATAAACGTCTTTGGCTGTTGGAACAATAGTCGCCCCTGCCTTTGTATATTCCTCATCTGAATATTTACTCTTCAGACCTGCGCCTTTTTGGACTATTACCTTGATGCCGCGTTCAGTTAAGTGACTTACCCCTTTTGGTGTCAGTCCAACCCTGGCTTCTTGTGGCTTTATCTCTGTAGGCACACCCACCACTAAAACGGCTGCTGCATCGCTCGATTCTTTTTCAAAACGCTCCCCACCAGCCACGGAAGGTAGAGCATTTTGGCGACGCAGCAGCCAATATTTCCTTAAACTAAATACCTTTGATAAGTCTGGCGTAAATCTTTTCCCTAATAAACGAGGCTGCTTCAGAACTAAGTTCTTGCCAAAAACCTGAACTAGTTTTTCCTTTGACCTTACCATTAGGCTCCAGGAGAAAATCGTACTCATGATACCATTCAGGATATCTGGCAATAGCGAAAATCCCTTCTTTAACTGTTTGGACACGAACCAGAGAAAGGTTTTGTAAGGAGCACATTTTATACCTCCTTTTAACAAACCAAAGCCCGCTGCGATAAAATGCGTCCCACCGGCCACGGTAAACAGGACCCGCAGCGGCTTGGCTTGTTTTGTATTTAATTTATTTACCAAACTTTGTATATAATTATCTTCCGGAATAATGCCAACTTTTTCAGCTTCCTGGATAGCCTTAAGGAAGGAATTATGGAGTTGTTTAGAGATGTATTCGTCTAAACTCGCGTGAACCGAATCTTGGCTTTCAGGGTAGTAGTAATGCAGGATTTCCTCAATTAGGGTAAGTTCAACAATCAGTGCGGGTGGGGCACGGGTAATGACTGACCAGTGAAGTATAACTAATCTGCCAATAGTTTTTCCCAAAGTCTCCAGGCGCCAGGTTAGCTGCAGATAAATGCGAGGATTGCTTGCAATACGATTAGATAAATCGTTGAACCTCTTATCCTCGCTAATATTCCTTAAGTATCGAGTTACTGCAGACTTATAAATATCAAATAACAGCTTAGCATCTCCTAATGTATGGGCGCTATCAAAGCTAAAATCAACACTGTTAATGCCTAGCGAAGTAAATAGCTCTCCATTGGTTACTTCTCTGTTAGAGTTCGCCACTTTAATACGCGAGTTGGAGAGTTGATTATTAGTGGATAGATATGATTGCCGCATCTTGAGCGCTAATCTATAAACATCTAAGGCGTACCTTTGCTCCATTGCTTTTGCTGTTACCTTAGAGTTTGCATCAAGATAAGAATTGTACATCAATTTTCTCCATTTACCCGACTCTGTATAAAAAAGCCTGGAGGCAATCTCAAGTTTATTAAATACATCTGCAGGCGCTTTACGATAGAAAAGAATATTATCAGCAACTAAGCCATATGCTGTCATTCCAACATATGGACCGACTAAAAAGCCACTTCCTTCGCCGGTATTCTCATTGTAATCTTTAACCCACTCGTGCTCTCCGGCTCCACTTGAAATATTAATACCGCCATTTAAGCCTGTTCTCTGACCAGAAGTACCGCACGCCTCCTCAAGAGACCTGGGTATATTTATACAGATATCAGCACCAATAGCCTGATATTTAAGGAGCTCTGCGTCAGAATACGGGACATATACAAATCTATTCTTAAGTTCAGGCGTGTCGTTAGACCAACGGATGAACTCTTTTACCCAGAACGGTACACCAAATTCTGGACCGCCTACTACAACCTGCATCCCCAGCCCGTGTACAATTTCCCTGTTATCAAAAATGTAATCAAGCACCGCCTCTACTTTATCCCTATTATAATCTGTCTGTAAATCAGGGATATCTCTGAACCATATCTTTTTGAGTTCCTCCCTGGTAAATGCGCGATACTGGTCAGCACAGATAAGATGAACTAAAAATCTTAATATCGGGTACTGACTCTTATAATCAACAATCCTTCTAACCAACCAGGCTGTAGGCTTACCTGGATTAAGCCTTACTCCAGTTCTTGTCTCAACCTCAGCAAAAGCAATCTCTTTACCTTGCTTGAAAATGGAATAAAGTTCATCCTCAGTTGCAATCCTGCCTGTATTCTCGATGAGTCTTAATTTATCATTCTTCCATGACTTCCCAGAGCCATTAAGGGCGCCAATGACCTGAATATCAAAATCCTCTGCGTACATATGCTTAAAAAGTCTTTTAGATTCTACAGCGCATTCATTACTCACTGCATTAATTACATCTGCAAGGTGTGTAGCAGCGTAACAGAAATCAACCCAGCCATCCGGCCTTAAAAAGATTGAACGGTAGCTTATGTGTTTTCGTTCTGGAATGCCAATTTGATACATCATGCGATTAATATCTGTTCTTAGCTCTCCTGCTTGAAATCTCTCTAATCCAGCAGGAACGGTTGTATGAATTGTATATACTATTGCTGTGTTATTAAAACGCTCATCAGATCTTACCTGGGCTGCTGCAACAACTGTATGAGCCTCGTTTAAATGTAGTATATCCGGTTTGATATTAAGCCTATTTAAGATCTGATATACAGCTTTTCCAAAAACTATTTCCTGAGTAAAGCGATGGATTTTGTTTTCAGTATAAAGACCATCAAAAATTGAAGACATCAAGATAAAATTAATTGTTCCTCCACGATTAACCATCCAAACCTCAATATCAATTAAGGGATTGTAGTGTGGATTATTGTGTTCGCTTTCATCCCAAGCATAAACCTGTATTACCAAAGGCCTTCCCTCATCTGTAAAAATTTGCTTTAGGATGCCTTTTTTCTTAAGCTCGCTGTAATCAGCATCAATGAACCTTCTGCCCTTTCTTATTTTTGAATATCCTGGCTGAAAACCAAAGGCCTTGATACCTATATCAAATAGGCCTTCTAATTTATCGCCAAAGTAGATGCCCAAACCGCCTCTGAGACTGGCATCTTGAACACCATAACCCTCCAGTTCAGGAATATTTCCCTCCATAGAAATAGTGACAACTGTCTTATCTAATAACTCGGGAGTATTACCCTCCAACCACATAAAGGCATTGGTGTCCCTCATCGCCTCATTTTCATTGGTTATACCTTTATATATATGGCTAATCAACTCGTGATAGAGGATTTCGAGTT
>JASFIK010000149.1:0-3223 GCA_050122705.1 Candidatus Omnitrophota bacterium
TTTGCGATATTTTACATGCTGAAACGGGAAAGTTTTGTGTAGTCATTTTTGATGAGTTCCATCACCTCTCAACATTAGGGATAAAACAAATTTATAAACAATTTTCCAAGATGCTAATGATCCAAAAGAATGTGTTATATATAATCTTAAGCTCAGCTAAGTTCAAGGCCAAGAGTGTACTCTCTTGGCACCTGGCTTTGTTATTTGGCAATTTCCAGACTATGGAACTAGAGCCATTTGACTTAAAAACAACTGAGAATTTTATAATCAGCAAACTCGGTCACTTAAATATAGAAAAGAGCCTGAATGATTTTTTGATTCATTTTACCGGCGGTTGGCCGTTATATCTTAAAATCATCACCGATGCTCTTTTACGGATTAATCAAACAATTACTAAAGATAAACTAGCCGAGATAATTCAGGATTTATTATTTGTTGAATCAGGAATTTTGAACCAACGCTTTAATAACTATTTCGATTCGCTTTTTGCCGGTTCAAAATTAGCACAGGATTACCAGGCGCTATTGTACTTTATTGCTGATGGACAAAATAGACTAAAGGACATCGCAGCTGGTTTACAAAAACCAAAGACTCAGATTATGTCACGTCTAAATCTCCTTTTAGAACATGATGTGATTGCCAAATCGGGAGATTTTTTTGTAATTTGTGATCGGGTGTTTGGTTTTTGGCTGAGGTTTGTTTATCGAGAAAAATTAAATTCCTTAACTTTTAATACTGAAGAACAAAAAAGGAACTTCCGGGCAAAAATCGAAGACAAAATCGAACAGTTCATTTTGATTAATCGAAAATCGGTCCTTGAAAGGACAATGGAGCTATTACGTCTTTTTGAAAACGAATTAATCCAAATGCGCAACAAAAAGATTCGACTGATTCATTTCCGGGAGGTGAAGCCCTTAACCTTTGTCCACAGCAGGCTGAATGAAGGATTGCTCGGTCGGGCAAAGGATTCTCTCTGGATAATGGCAGTTAAATCAGAGATGTTAACCGAAGAAGATATTGCCGATTTTGCCAAACAATGCCATAAATTGCGTTATATCAAATCACAAAGGAAAGTAATTATTACTAATTCAAATATCGACACCAATGTAAGACTTAAGGCAATGGAAGAAAAGATCTTAACCTGGGATTTAGATGACTTAAATCTCATTTTAGACTTGTACGATAAACCAAGGATAATAAAATGAGGATAGGAGTAATCAGCGATACGCATATTCCCAACCGCGCTAAGGCGATTCCCTCAGAAGTGCTCGATGCATTAAAGGGGGTGGATATGATTCTGCATGCCGGCGATTTGGTTGATTTGAGTATCTTGGACGTTCTCAAATCTGTATGCCCAGATGTCAAAGCGGTCTGGGGCAACATGGATCCGCTAAAAACCAGAAAAGGCTTACCCGAAAAACAAATAATTACGATAGGTAAATACCGATTCGGACTTACCCACGGCAAGGGCTCGCCTGCATTTTTAATAGATACAATAACCGACATTTTTAAAAATGATAAAGTTGATGTAATTGTATTTGGCCACTCACATTCACCAATAAATGAAAAAAGAGGCAAGATCTTGTATTTTAATCCTGGCAGCATAACCGATACAGTATTTTCTCCCTTTAATTCTTACGGGATTATCGAAATAAATGATGAGATAAAAACTAATATTGTTAGGATTTAAAGCCTTAAGCGTATGCTAAATGAATAAACTTTGGGCTCCTTGGAGAATCGGCTATATACAGGCGTTCGGAAAACAACCGAAGGGATGTCTTTTTTGTCGGTGCTTAAAATCCAAGGGAAAAAACTTCATTTTTATTAAAAATAAGTATTGCTTTGCGATGCTAAATACTTTTCCCTATAACAACGGACACGTGATGATTTCACCCAACAGACACGTAGGCGATTTACAAATGCTCAGCGAAAGCGAATCCACTGATATATTTAAAACCCTAAAACAGGTATTTTATTTATTAGACAAGATTTTAAAGCCTGAGGGTTATAATCTAGGTATGAATATAGGCAGGTGTGCCGGTGCAGGTATTCCTGGTCACTTGCATTTACATATTGTGCCTCGTTGGCAGGCAGATACTAACTTTATGCCGGTTGTAGCTGATAGCAAAGTAATTTCCCAATCATTAGAAGAATTATACCGAGCATTGAAATCTAATGTTAAACCAAAATCAAATAAAAGAATTCGAAGATAGGTTCTTGGCAGCCTATGCGATGAAGAGTTATCAGACGCGAGGAAGGCGTTATCAAGAGCAAGAACACCCTTATCGCTCTGTTTATCAACGCGACCGCGACCGGATTATTCATAGTGCTGCCTTTAGGAAGTTAGAATACAAAACTCAGGTTTTCGTAATTTATGAAGGCGATAATTATCGCACACGTATTACCCATACCTTAGAGGTTGCTCAAATAGCCCGCACTATTGCTGCTAGTTTGAATCTAAATGTAGACCTAGCCGAGGCAATTGCCTTAGCTCATGACCTGGGACATACGCCATTCGGCCATGCCGGAGAAGAAATATTGAATGAATTAATGCGTTCGGAAGGAGGATTCAATCATAACTCTCAAGGCTTACGGGTGGTGGATACCCTGGAGGATAAGTATCTTGATTTTCCCGGACTTAATCTAAGTTGGGAGGTAAGGGAAGGCATTGTAAAACATTCATCCAGCTTTGATGAAGCAGTTGAATTAAAGGAGTTTAACCCTAAGGAGCAACCCACCCTGGAAGCGCAGATTGTTGATGTTGCCGATGAAATTGCTTACGATAACCACGATTTAGATGACGGGTTATCTTCCGGCTCTTTGCTTGAAGCGGACCTTCTTAAATTACCGCTCTGGGAAAGGATCTGTACAGAAATAAATAAAAAGCATGCCCGGATTGATAAGGATAAAAAAAGATATCAAGCGGTTAAATCGTTAATCAATATTCAGGTAACTGACGTAATCCGTTCAACCGAATCAGAATTAAGTAAGATCAAACCGAGTTCTTGTCAGGATGTCAGAAAGCAAAATAAAAGAATAGTCTGTTTTAGTCAAGATATGCTCTCGGAAAGAGAGCCGTTGAGGAAATTGTTATTGGATAAGTTTTATCGGCACTATCGGGTGGTAAGGATGTCATTTAAGGCACGCAGATTTATCAAGCGATTGTTTGATACCTATATGGAAAACCCTTCTCAATTGCCGCTCGATATACAAAAAAGAATAG
>JASFIK010000150.1:0-3176 GCA_050122705.1 Candidatus Omnitrophota bacterium
TAGCTATTTCTTGACCGGGAATTGCTCCCATAAAAAGCATAGGCAATTCCATACTCAAGGCCTCGGCAATAGTCAGGCCACCCGGCTTGGTAATAATCAAATCTACCTGCGACATTAATTTGGGCAGCTGGTCAGTAAAGCCGTATAACTCAATCCCTTGATATTGCTTGCGCTGTAATCGTTTATATAATCTGCGGTTATTACCACAAACTACAATGAGCTTGATTTCTGAAACCAGCAGATTGACAACCTTCTCAATTAGAAAAAAACCAAAAGCCCCGGTGGCTAACAATGCACTTGGCTCTTTTGCCTGCTGCTTTGTTTTAAAACTAATCGCGAATCTGGAATCTATAGGAATCCCTAATCTCTTGATGTTCTCGGGTTTTATCCCCTTGGCAACCAAGCAATCACCAGTATAATCCGAAGCAACAATATAACTGTCAACCTCCTTAAGCAGCCAGAGTCGATGCAAGCTAAAATCAGTGATTATCATAACCAGGCGAGGATTAATTCTCTTTTTTTGTTTAAGGTAGGCTACTACCTCGGCAGGAAAAAAATGGGTGACCAATACAACGTCAGGCTCAAGCCTAAGGAGAAGATTTATAAATCGGCGGCAGTTTAAGCGAGAGAATAATTTAAACAAACTGGCTAAAATACCAAGATTGGTCAAGTAATAAATAATCGCCCAGATAGCCTTAAGATAAACCACTAAAAAAGAATAGCCGCGAGAGTAAAATTTAGCAAACAACCAATTTGTATATTGTCCGATATCAACCAAGGTAATCTCAACCTCGGGATAATTCTTTTTAAAACAACTGTAGATTGCCTCGGCAGCTCGCCGATGCCCATTACCAGCTGAGGCATAAGCAACAAGTATCTTAAGCGACATAATTTTTATCCAATCTAAAGGTGCCCTGGTATTTGTTTACTGAGATGCCTGTAAAATTAAATCTACTGCTTGTGATAAATCCTTGGCTGTAAAATCAGGCTGAACTGACCAACTAGCATGATTCCCTGGCTTTTCTTTTCCGCTAAATACTAAAATAGTCCTCAAGCCTGCGCTCTTGCCGGCCTGAATATCCCTTGTGCTATCTCCCACAAAAAAGCTATTTTTTAAGGTATCTTTAGGGATAGCGTGTTCCTTTAGCGCTTTCTCTACCGAGCCTGCCTTTGGTTTACGGCAGGAACAATTATCCTCATCCCGGTGGATGCAGTAATATATACTACAAATCTTCACCCCTGATGCACCTAACTCCTCAAGCATCTTTGCGGTAATTCCATCAAGCGTCTCTTTAGAATATATGCCCTTAGCCACACCCGCCTGGTTTGAAACAATAAATATTTTATACCCGGCTTTGGTCAATCTTAATAACGCCTGCTTTGCCCCCTTAAGAAAATGAAACTCATCCCAGGAGGATACATATTTTGTGTCTCCGGGATATTGATTAATCACCCCATCTCGATCCAAAAACACGATTCTCATTTAATTCCTCTCCAGGCTTTTTTAATCTTGCGGTCAAGGCCATATAATAGCGGAGGCATTAATAACCGTGACCAACTTATCCTTTCAATTTTGCGGGAATATTTCTTCCAGGCATAAATTCTTTCTTTGTATGATTGTATGATTTTTTCATCAAGCATTGCCTTTGCAGCTATTGCTACTATTGTATTAGGAAATTTCTTCTCCCCGGTAAAATCAACTATTGCAGTAGTGAAATCCTTCAAAAGAATCTCCAGTCCTTCTGTAGTAAACCTCCAATAATCAGGCGTGCTATGATGCGGATGATTCATCACTGTAGTAAGGATAAGAATTCCATCGGGCTTAAGAATCCGGTGAATCTCGGCAATCGCCTTTCTGGGAAATTCTACATGCTCAAGGGTTCCTACCGTAACTACTGTACCAACCGATTCTGAAGCAAGGTTTATATTATGGAGGTTTAGAATCACATCTACGCCCAGGCCATTAACTATATCGGCACCTACATACTTCTGGTTTGTAAAAAATGGCCTTAAGTCTGCAAACCCTTCCTGCCCCCCTACCTGTTGAGCGCCGAATTCATAGATTGGCTCAATAATAGGAAGCGTTTGGGAGCATATCCTGATGTATTCTTTACATACCTTATCCATTTATACAGCTCCTTTAGATTGCTTATTCATCTCCCAATATTTGGCATAGCTCTGGATCTGGTATACACTATCAGAAAAGGCAGCAATAAATCCGTAGAATCCGTCTTTATAGCCCTTTTTGCGGACAAATTTTCTAAAAAACCGGTCAGTTGCCCGCCAAAAGGCATGCCCCATAGACATCTTTCGTTTAGTATATATCCACTTTCTTGCCTCAAGTGTGCTTTGAGCATTAACCTTTTCGAAAAAATGAGCAAAATCACGCCAAGAATAATGAATAATATCATTTTTTAAACAACCTGTTTTGCCCTGTAAAAATGCACGCGGGTGAACCTGAACCTCTTCCCACTTGAATTTATCCTTCTTGAATAATTTTAATTGCCGCGCTGGATATTGACCGCCCCATTTTAACCAATAATTTCCCAGCAAGTTTCTTCGCGGAATAGTAAAGCCGGCAAACTCTGTAGGCTTACTTAGGACCTCTTTAATTTCATCCTTTAATCCTTGAGTAATCCGCTCATCAGCATCTAAACTCAATACCCAAGCATGCCTTGCCTGGGCATAAGCCCAATTTCTATGCCTGCCCTCTACATCCATCCGGCGAAGAAAAACCTTATCAGCGTATCTTCCGGATAAATCAGCAGTGCGGTCAGTACTCTCATCGTCAATCACAATAATTTCATCAGCCCAGCCATGTACACTCTTTAAGCAATCTTGTATATTTGCCTCTTCGTTTTTGGTAATTACTACACAAGACAGCAAAACTTTTTCAGGCATGCCTTGCCTCCTTTAATATAAAATTGGCTGCCGCGATTATTTCATCAGGCGTAATTTCTGAAAAGCACTTATGGTTAATGTTACACTGCTTCATTTGGCAAGGAGAACAACTAAGCCCCTTATAGATAACTACATTCTGATTACCAAGGGGTCCACTTTTTACTGGATTTGTCGGACCGTATATACCCACCACCGGACATCCTGCCAGTGTAGCCAGATGCAAACCGCCACAATCACAGCCAATGGCTAACTGAGAAGACTTAAATAAACCAATG
>JASFIK010000151.1:0-3153 GCA_050122705.1 Candidatus Omnitrophota bacterium
CAAGATTATTATGAGCTTCTGGGAGGTCAGGCTTGATTTTTATTGCCTGTTTGTATGCAGTGATGGCCTCTTGATTCTGACCATGAGCAGAGCATATAGCACCCAGGTTATTATATGCCTGTGCATAGTTGGAATTGATCTTAATTGCTTTTTTAAGCGAATCTATTGCCGCTTGGTTTCTGCCAATATTATGGTAGGCTAGACCCAGGTTATTATATGCCTCGGCATATCTAGGGTCAGCTTTTATTGCCTGCTTATATGCGTCTATGGCCTCCTCGTTCTTGTTAATAGCATAGTAGATAAGACCGAGGTTATAATAAGCCTCGGCAAAGTCAGGCTTAATTTTTATTGCCTGCTTGTATGCGGCTATTGCTTCCTGGTTCTTGCCATGAGCAGAGTATATAGCACCCAGGTTATAATATGCCTTTACAAATTCGGGCATGATTTCTATTGCTTGCTTAAGTAGGGCTATGGCTTCTTCTCGCTTACCAATATCCTCGTAGGCAGAGGCCAAGTTATTATATGCCTGTACAAAATCTGGCTTAATTTCTATTGCCTGCTTATATGCGGTTATGGCTTCGGGAATCTTGCCAATCTGGTAGTAGGCCAGGCCGAGGTTATTATATTCCATGAAATTATTAGGAGCGTATTCTAGGTTTCTTTTGTAAAAGGCGATGGGCTCTCTCCAATAATACCTATTCTGCCTGGTGGTTAAATAAGCATAAAAGCCTGACAAAATAATTATAAACACTAATGCAATAATTTTAAACTGTTTAGTTTTGTATAGATAGCTTATTCCCTTTGCCAAGATAAGAAAGAATCCTATTGAGGGAAGATATAACCAATGCTCAGCCATGTAGGCATTAATCGGGTAGAGGTTAGATTGAGGCAGGAGTCCTATAAAGAACCAATAGATAGCGAAAAAAACCAGATTATTGGTATTTCTTTTCCTAAAGGCATAGGTTAATAGGCAGAATGATATAACCATCCCTAGTATTGCTCTAGGTTCACTTAAACTAAACACTCCTCGTCCATATCCTGCATGTAGATTAAAAGGGAAAAGCATAAGCCGGGTGTAGTTAGTTATAGCCACAAAGAATCCGGGAACCCTTTCAAGCAGAGTAGTAGAATAGGAAATGTTAAATAATAAAGATCTTAAAACAGTTAATCTTAATAGAATATAGATAAAGCTAACTAACAATATTGATGGGTATGCTTTGCTCTTGAGTTTCTTCTTAAAAGTAAAGTGATAAAGCAAGAGCAATGCCGGAAGAATCAGGCTATTTTCTCGAGAGAAAAGGGCTAATACGTAGGTTAAAACTATCAGCACATAGAGAATTACATTTTTTGTACGTAAGTACCTTATATAAAAGATAAAGCAAAGAAGCATAAACAATAGTGCTAAAGAATCTGCCCTCCCTGATATATAAGAAATGGCTTGTGTATGTATAGGATGAATGACAAAGAAAATGCTGCACAATAAAGAAAGGAGCTGGTCCCGAAAAAGAATAGTAATCAACCAATAGATACTCAATGCTACCAAAATATGTAAGAATATATTTGTAAGACGGTAGCCCTTTGCATTTAATTTCCAGAGGTAATAATCTAAATAATAAGTAACCATCTGAAGGGGACGGTAAGAATTCCATTGTTGCCCACTGCCCATGGCAATATTATTTCTAAAATACTTTAATACGCCTTGAGTGCTTCTTATGTAGGGATTATCCCTTATCAAGGCATTATCATCCCGAATAAACTCACCACTAAGTGAGTTGGCATAAACCAGAAAACCGCAAGTGATTATTAGAATAATTGAGGTAAGTATGATGTGATTTTTAGACAATGCTTATTTCTCCGAAAAGGTTTTTTGGTATATAGATATCCCTTGTTGAGCATCTTTATAAATGGTACTACTTGAGATAATATAAGTCAATCTCAAAATATATATTTTAAAAAAATCCCAAGCCCGGATGAGCTTGGGACTAAAAAATAGAATTATACTTACTTTTGCTTAATATTTATAATAATCCGCAGGAATTGATTGGGAGATATATTTAACTGCCTCTACGATACAGGTGCGGATTGCTTTCTCCATGGGTGTATTAGCATAACCGGATAATCCTGCACCTAATGCCCAGCTTCCCAGAAACCCCACTCCGATACCTCCGGCAATATCAGTAGCTTGTCCTTGCACGCGGGTGGCAGTTAAAATTTCAGAAGTAGAAGTATCAACAATGCGGATATCCAAAGCCATATGCGCTTTATTTAAGGCTCCGCCGAGCACCCCGCCCAATATACCCTTACCAATTCCTCCTCCTCCGCCAAGGCCTGCCTTTCCGCCAGTGGCTTGAGGCTCGAATTCAGTAACTGCTGCAGTGATGATTATGTCTGCGGTTTTTATTTTACCCCTCTGTGCTGCGGCTCCTGCCTCAGCAGCTCCAGATGCAGCCAACTCCTGTTCCTGCATTACCGCATTTAACACTTGTCTCTCTACTACTGAAAAGCGATTACTATTTATCAAGGCAGTAACTAACATCTCGCGCAGGCCAGAACCAATTTCACCGCTTGCCTTTGCTGCCTTAACCTCAAAATCGGAAACTGCAAGGCGTGCCTTTGCCCCTGAATAAGCAGTAGCTGTGCTATCTACTTGGGCAGTTGGCTCAACCGCCAGGCAACTTACTGAACCAGCAAAAACTGCCAAAATTACTAAAAAGAATAATTCCTTTCTCATTTTCCTCCTCCTCTTTCCCAGAAATCCTCTGCTTCTTCTTCCATTTTCGAAAGCCGGGTATAATAATCAGGAAACTCATTAAGATGCGCTAAAGCAATCTTTCCGGTAATCAGGGAGTCGTCATCGGTAACATTTGTTGCGGAGTCATACAGGCCATGCTCTAACTCAACATCCATCCCCATACGAAACTGCTCTACATCAAATTTATCCCACTTAATCCCTAACTTATCACCAATCTCCCTTGCTTGGCCTGCAGTAAAATGTTTTTTAGCCCCCATTCTCTCTAGCCCCCTTTTAATTTAATTTTTAAGCAGAATATCCCCTAAGTGTGAGGAGTAGACCAACAATAAGAACGATAATCATGTGAATCTTTAGCAGCGCTGGCTTTTTCTGATATACTTGGGTTATTTTGCCTACTGAAT
>JASFIK010000152.1:0-3143 GCA_050122705.1 Candidatus Omnitrophota bacterium
TAGTTAAACTTAAATTAAGTGGCGCAGTTGCCTCATTCCCTGAAGACAGAGTAAGCAAAGGCATGGATTTGGTCAATCTTACAGATCAACTTTTAAAAAGAGTTAAGGAGGATGGTGGCGATAGAGTCTATTCTTCGCTTGAGGTCAAGAAAGAAAAATCCGTTAGCTTACAAGAGAAGCAAGAAAGCGCTGATGTTAAGTTCATAAAGAATAAGATCAATAAGCTCACTAATCGTGTAAATCAGAGCCTAATTGAGGAGGTTTCTGCATTTGGAAAATTAAACGCATTAAAAGACGGTTATTCCGGTAAGCATGTAGAGAAAACAGTTGAGTATACAGCAGAGATTGCCAAGTCTCTAAAGTTACCGAAAGATAAAATAGAACAAGTTAAAAGAGCATATATATTACATGACTTAGGAAAGTCCGGAATAAACAAAGGGATCTTGCGTAAAAGGGCAAGACTAAGTAGCAAAGAATTAAAAGAGATTAAAAAACATCCGCAAATAAGCGCAGACATTCTCAGGCCGATTCAATTTCTACGCAATATTATCGCACCGATATTGTATCACCATGAAAGATGGGATGCTAAGGGTTATCCCGAGGGATTAAAAAGGGAACAAATCCCAGTTGGGGCAAGGATTATCTCAATTGTAGATACATATCAGGCCTTAACCTCGGATCGTCCTTACCGCAAGGCGTATTCTAAAGATGAGGCAATAAAGATAATTAAGCAGAATTCTGGTACACAATTTGATCCTAAGGTAGTAAACGCTTTTTCTAAGATTTTGCAAAGAGAAGGTTGGAATAGAAAAAATAGTTCAAACTGAAGTAAATAAGGGGGGAGCTCAATTATGAATAAGAAGACCTGTTCTATTCTTTTAGTTGACGACGAACCTGATTTTACAGAATCAATGTCTTTTTGGTTTAAGTCAAAAGGTTATTCGGTTAATTCTGTGCACAGCGGCGAAGATGCTTTGAGAACGATTAAAAGCAAGGCTCCCGATATTGTTTTTTTAGACATCCTTATGCCCAACATGGACGGATATACAGTAATAAAATTAATTAGGGAATTTAACCGAATTCTTCCTGTAATAATGATGAGCGCATATGAGAAAGAGAGCAATGTCAAGAAAAAGACAAATTTCTACGGAGTATTCGGATTCTATAATAAGGAAGAGCAGTTTCAAAAAGCCGAGGCTTTATTGAAAGCGGCTTTGAAAATAGAAGAAAATAAACCATAAAATAATTAATGGAAAGAAATACCCATACTGCCTTGACCGGTTTCCCTGCAGTCAGGGCATTTTTATTGTTGATAATCTCCTTGGGGATTGTTTTTGCGGACTCTGGCTGTGTTCAGGTCAGTCGTAAAGTAGATACCCTACAGATGTTGCGTAGATTGGGACACAATGATAAATTAAAGCAACAGGCGCTCAATCAAGAAACAGCTAATTTTCGGAGGCTTAAGAGTTACATACAAGAAAATGAAATTAAATCAGGTATCTCTGCGGGAACTGCACTCAAGAAATTTGGGCACCCGGTATCAGTCTTAACTGATCGAGAAGGCCAAAGCTGGGCATATAAACCCAGCGGCGTAGATTGGGTGGGAGGAGAAAAGATATACCTTTTTTTTGACCAAAAAGGTAGCTTAGTTGATTGGGAATGTGTTAATTGTACTTAAGGGGAGATGAACATGGCAGAGAATACTGAAAGGGTATTGGGTTATATTCTATTTTGCATAGGTTTAATCTGTATAGCATTTGCACTCAACTCAACTTATCAAATATTTACAAATGTAAAAGCCCCGCCTGAAATATTTCAGATGGAAAGTGTAGTATTTTCAACTTCTTCTCAGAGCAATACTTATCCTGTAGAAGTTAAGATTCTATTGGATTCTTCTCTAAGGAGAGTGGTGAATACGCTTTTATATTATCTGTTTATGTTGTTTATCTTAGCCATTGGCGGTAAGCTTTCTACCTTGGGGATACAGCTTTTAAGGCGGATAAAAGTTATAGTAAAAGATAAGTAATGCAGAGAGTGCAGAAGTTATTGAATAATTACGGTTATTGTTCAAGAAGAAGGGCTGAAGAGTTAATTCAACAAAAGAGGGTGACGGTTAACGGCAGGGTAATTACGGTTGGGGATAAAGCCTCTGAAAGCGATCGGATTCGCGTTGATGGCAAGTTGATCAGAGAACAAAAAAGGATTTATCTTATGTTTAACAAGCCTACCGGATGCATTACCGCATTAAAGGATAAAAGCTTTAGGACAGTTATGGATTATATTAATTTTAAAAAAAGGGTTTTTCCAGTTGGAAGATTAGACTACAATACATCGGGCTTATTGTTGTTTACTAATGATGGTGATTTTGCTAACCGCATAACCCACCCAAGATATCAGGTAAACAAAACCTATCTGGTAGGGCTTAACAAGCCTATCACCAACAAAGAAATACAACTAATCGAGGCTGGCCTTGAACTCGAAGACGGAAAGAGCAGACCGGCAAAAGTAAAAAAGATTAAGCCTGCCCTACTTGAGGTTACTATACACGAGGGAAAAAATCGTATTATACGCAGAATATTCGAGAAGTTAAACTTTAAGCTCAGGTTTTTAAAGCGGCTGAGGGTGGGAAATTTAAGCCTGGGGGAGTTAAGGCCAGGCAAATACAGGGTCTTAAGCAAGCGCGATAGAGAGAGGATATTTGGAATAAACCATGAAGGTAAAAATTTTTTATCACCACACTGACTGCGGGGGAGTAGTTTATTACGCCAATTATCTAAAGTTCTTCGAAGAGGCGCGTACAGAGCTGTTAGCAGAAAGGGACATCTTAATTAAACAACTTATAAAACAGGGTATACAATTTGTCGTTTCCCGACAGGAGATAGATTATAAGTCTCCTGCCTTTTATGGAGATACTTTACAAATTGATACGCGCCTGATTAATGTCTCGGGGATTAGGATTGAATTTGATTATCAAATAGAAAACCAAAATGGTCAAATCATCTGCACGGGAAAAACATCTCTGGCTTGTGTGGATACAAATTTTAAGCCGCAGGCAATCCCGCCAGAGATTCGAGCAAAGCTAACCTAAGTTAATGTCCAAATTAATAAAACCGGGGTTAATCATATTTTTCCTATTCAGTTTT
>JASFIK010000153.1:0-3006 GCA_050122705.1 Candidatus Omnitrophota bacterium
AGGAAAGTAGAGAGAATATTACGCAGTCAGTATTAGTTGTTGACAATGGCTACAGCTGGCCAGGATACCTGATTTCTGCTATCGAAAAAATCAAGAATTATTTTACAAATAAAGAGATATCAGTTTTGACACCCTCAATAAATAGAAAGGATATTTTACAGAAAGATTTTCCGAATTTAAGATTCATCCTGCCATCTGAAAAACTACGACTAAAGAGATATCAAATTGCTTTACAGATGTTAGGAATTCGAAAGGAAAGATACGATTTTATTGTGTTATTTTCATTAGATATCACTCCCTTAATTGTGTCTTTGATTTTCTTTAAATCGAGAGTTATTTTATATAACCAGTGGTCGCAGTGGTGGACTTTGAAATTAAAAAAAGTATCTGAAATTTCTAAAATTACATATGTTAAGAAAAAAGCAAAACTTAATTTCAAGAATTTGTTGAAGAATATCGGGCTATTTTTTGTTTCGCTTCAGCGGATAGACAAAGAGATACTCAAGCGCTCCATATTACTAGTTGATAATGGCCAAGCTTTATTTAAACATATTTATTGCGCCATTGAGCAGATAAATGAGTTTTTGCCTCGGGCAAAAATTTCGCTATTGACTTTACGACAAATGAATGAATTAGAAGATAATTTTCCAGAGCTAGAAATTATCAATCCGGGCAAGTGTGTTATTAGGAAATACCGTATGGCGCGCCAAATGATTAGATTGAGAAGGAGTAGATATGACTATATTCTTTTGTTGTCTCTGGATATAACTCCGATTATCGCTTCATCTTTATTTATGGATGGGAGAGTGTTTTTATATAACGAATGGCACCAGTGGTGGTCGCTTAAACTCAAACCCATGAGAAGGTACTTAATGACTATCCCTCTATTTATTTTTAATATTATAATTTTCGCTTATCTTTTAATTAGTGTTTTGTGGGTATTCTTCAAAAGGTCGCTTAATGTTTTCAGGTTCAACCTTTTTCAAATGAGGAGCTAGAGAATTATGGAAATGGACGTGAGGCAATTTAGTTCAGATAAGATATTAAAACACCTCGACCGAATAAATGACTGGCTAAAAGGGGGGAATCCCGCGCCGATTACCGTGGAATTGGATATGACAAATATTTGTAACCATAAGTGCCCGGAGTGCTCAGGTTGGTATCTTCAGAATAGCAACAAAGATTCTTTGTCTTATGGTTTGGCTAAAGAGATAGTTAAGCAATTAGCCAGGGCACAGATACGCGGTCTTATTTTTACTGGTGGAGGTGAACCGCTTTGCCATCCAGATATCAGAAGAATAGTAAGATTAGCGCATGATTTGGGTTTAGAGATAGGTTTTATTACCAACGGCTCACTTATTAACGAAGAAATTGGTAAAGTTCTCTTAGATTCCTGTACCTGGCTTAGATTCTCTCTTGATGCCGCTTGCTCTAAGACCTTTAGAAAGGTCCATGGCCTGGATGGGGAGGCTTTTCAGAAAGTAATCAACAATATCCAGTTATTAGTGAGAATGAAAAAAAGCCTCAAAAGCCGGACCACAATAGGGATTGGTTATTTAACCTGCAATTATACTAGAGATGAGATGCTTGATGCCGCTAAATTGTCTAGGCGATTATGCGTTGATTATTTACAATTCAGACCGATGCAGCTGCATAATAACGGAAAATTTAAATATCATCTAAACGATATTACTGAAGATATCAACAGGTGTATGAAGATGAGTGGAGATGGATTTCAAGTATTATATTCAAAACATAAATACGATATGATGAGAGATAAAGCATATGGCCGTAATTACGAAAAATGCTATGGACATCAATTTGCTACGGTAATTGCCGCGAATGCCAAGATGTATTTGTGTTGCCATATGCGGGGATTTGATAAATATTGTATTGGAGATCTGAAGAAAAATACTTTCCAAGAGATATGGAACTCGTCCTTAAGGGAAAGAGTGGTAGAAAATATCGACTTTAATGACTGTATCCCTTTATGCCGCGATAATACCTTTAACCAGATACTCTGGAATATTGGTCAACCAAAAGAGCACATTAATTTCTTATAAGTCATCTTTAGCCTGCACATTTTAAGATAGGAAGTCAATAGTTACTTGATGAAATACCAGATTAACAAAAGTAAGAAATCTCTTATTATGGCACTGCTTTCCAAAAAGGGCGATCAGTCAACTTTATTTTTAGAAGCAAGACAGGTGAGAAAAAATTCTATCTTTGGTGATCGGGTTGAAGTTAGAAGCGTTATAGAGTTTTCAAATATCTGTAAGCAAATCTGTAATTATTGTGGCATGAGTAGGAATTGCGAAGTAGAAAGATATGTCATGAAAAAAAACGAATTTTTAGCTCGGGTTGAATTTATTCGTAATAGGGGAAGAAAAGTAATTGTGGTTCAATCCGGTGAATTTAATTCAGTCAAAATTTTAATGGTTCTGTGCGATATGATTGCTTCAGCAAAAAGTAGGTTTCCAGATCTTGAATTTATAGGCTCATTCGGCAGTCTACAAAAAAATCAGCTCAAAAGAATTAAACAGGCAGGAATTAATAGATACATATTGAAATTCGAAACGTCAAATCCCCGCTTATACAAGTGTATTAAACCATATGACACTTTAACAAATAGAATTAAATGCATTCGATTTCTTATAGAGCTTGGTTTTAGTGTTAGCACAGGCAATATGATCGGTCTTCCTGGGCAAACAATAGAAGATATTGTCAGTGACCTTATTCTAATTAAGGATTTTGGACTTTCTATGGCAAGCACTTCAGTTTTTATTCCTCACCGCCAATCAAAATTTAGCAATCGCCACCCAGGAAGTATCGATTTATCTCTAAATTATATAGCCTTAATGAGAATATTATACCCAGAGATCATAATACCTTCTACGAGTTGTTTAGAAATCTTAAGGGAGAATGGACAATATTTAGGCTTAATGGCAGGGGCTAACGCCATAACTATTCACGATGGCACACCTTTAACTTTTAAAAAACTCTATA
>JASFIK010000154.1:0-3004 GCA_050122705.1 Candidatus Omnitrophota bacterium
TGATAGAATAAGTATTTAGGAATGAGCCTATCGCTTGACAGATATCCTGGGCATGAATAAAATCGCGGGTTTGCTTACCGTCTCCATAAATTTCTAAAGATTTACCTGCCTTGGCTCTTTTTACAAACTTAGCCACAACCGAAGTCTTATGCTCTGAGTAAGGCCCATAGGCATTGGCAAAGCGCAAACAAGCAGTCCTTAATCCATAGGTATGATAATATGCCAAACACAATGCCTCGCCATATAATTTAGTTGCCCCATACGGAGAGATCGGCCTAGGAATCATCTTTTCGTTTATTGGAGGAATTTGTTCTCCTACTGCAGCATTTGATGAAGCAAAGATAAATTTTTTTATCCTATTATACCGACTGGCTTCCAGAATATTAAAAGTACCGATAGCGTTAACCTGGAAATTTTCCTGTGGACTCTTAACTGATTCAACTACTCTTGTGT
This sequence comes from Candidatus Omnitrophota bacterium, assembly GCA_050122705.1. GTDB lineage: Bacteria > Omnitrophota > Gorgyraeia > Gygaellales > JAHJCI01 > JASFIK01. Next base: position 454 of record JASFIK010000154.1, read on the forward strand.
GTGCGGCAAGATGAATTATTGTATGGTTACCTCGTATAACACTGTTTATCTTGGTTTTATCACAAATATCTCCTCGGATAAATTTAACCGTCCCCTTCTTTTGTGAATCTGAAATTGCCCGCTCTAAGTTCTGTTGAGAGCCAGTGGAAAGATTATCGTAAATAACAATATCATAATTATCTCGATCTAATAGGTATTTGACCAGGTTTGCACCAATAAATCCGCACCCCCCGGTCATAAAAATTTTTCTTTTATTCATTGATTTAGCATTTCTATTGATACTACATCTTTAATCATATTTATTAATTGTTGTTTGGAATGTGCCCCAATCTGGCGCTTTAAAATCTTACCCTGCTTAAATAATATAAATGTAGGAACCCCGGTAATATTAAAGGTGGATTGCATTTTGCGATTCTGGTCAACGTTAATCTTTCCTATTTTTACCCGGTTATCAAATTCATCTGCTAATTCCTCAATTATCGGCTCCATCATCTTGCAGGGAGGACACCAGGAAGCCCAAAAATCTACTAAGACTGGAACTTCTGATTCTAAAACCTCTTTTGTAAAATTATTATCGCTTAACTGTAACAACCTCTCCATCTTTCTCTTTTTGTCTTTTTAGGTATTTATGGTTTTTCTCTTCTATAAGCTCTAACCTCTCCACTTCTTTCTTAATGCCAGACCACCAGGTTTTGGGTAGGATAAGGTGCTTCTTTTCTTTTATCCTCTCTTTTATGTCCCGCTGAGAAAGTAGCTCAAATATCCTGTATATTTCTTTTTCCAAAGTATCCTGTTGTACAAATCCGAATTCCTCGGGCAACTTCTTAAAAATTGGTTCAAATGGATGGTGATCAGCTTCAACGCGCGGATTTTCCACCCGTTGAATCTTAACTTTTAGGCCAAATTCTTTTTCTCCTACCTTCTTTACTGTTTCCGCGAGTTTACGCATAGTGCAATATCCTGACATCTGGTTCACTACTCCGTACTGGCCTGGTTCAGGAGGTTTGGCAATTAATCTGGTCATACATTGCATAGCATCCTCAAGGGCAATAAATCCCCTGATTTGTTCGCCAGCGCCATAAATGGTCAAGGGAAATCCTATCACTGCCTGGGCAACAAAACGATTAATCACAGTGCCAAACCACTCATCAATATCAAATCGTGTGCGCAAACGAGGATCGCAGGAAACCTGTGGAGTATGTACCCCATAAATTACTCCCTGCATAATATCGTATGAACGCAACCACCAATATTTGCAAGCCTCATAAACATTAAAGGTATCTTGGACTTTGCTCACATGATAAAAGCTTACTGGATCGCGGGGAGTCAGTTCTCCTCCCAGACTCCATTCCCGATTATCCCATTGGAGTATAGCATCTGCCGGAAACAGCCCTTCGAATAAAGGCCTTCCAGTCAGAGGAGTTCCGTATTCACCCATAGTGCCTAACTTTAACATCGCAGTCTCAGGTACCACATCCTTAATTATAAACAAGACACCCAATGTACCGAGGACGTTATTCTTTTGAACATCAATCGCATAATCAGCATTAATCATACTGTAAGGGGCCGATGGACACTCACCATAATGCACAATTGATTCTGGTTTAACCTCTTCGATAAACTCCTTAAGGCGGGAGCGCTCATTTAAGATATCTATTTGGCGGAAATTAATATCTATCCCTAAAATCTCCTTTGCTGCATGCAGCCTCTCATTCATCCGGGCAATAGGAACTACAGTATGGGCACCCCTTTCCTTAATCCAATTTCTGCGGTTATAATTATCTACTCCGCTTACCTCACAGCCCAGGCTGCCTAACCAAAGGGCAAGCGCCCAACCCAAATATCCGTCAATACCCAGAATCATTACCCGCATATCCTTTAATAAATAACCATAAGCGGTCTTGCGCCACTGGGGACATTCCTCAAAGGTAATTCCCATTGGGTCAAATAAACCCAAATCCGGACGGCGTTTGCATTCTGCCATAATATGGGTTTCTGATTTGGTATCAATTTGTTTATCAAACTGCTTGGTTGATTGTCCGCAGGCACGAAAATCTACCTTTCCTGCTAAATCTATTGCCGGACAATTCCAGCAGGTACTTTTTGTATTATGCATAGTGACCTCCTCTTAAAATATCAACCACATTAAAAACCTTGGGTTCTTTGGGAATACGAGTTTCCGAAAACCGGCCATTCCGCACCAGCAAAAAGGCATCATCCTGAGTATGTTTTCCGGTGAATATGCCCTTATCTGCTAATCTGTCTGTTTTTATGCTTGCCTTAAGGTTAAAACCACGATTCCCCACTAAGATTAAATCCGGAGCTCTATCCAAGAAAACACCTGAGTAAATTTCCTCTTTACGATATATATCTCTGATTACCTTTTTGTTATCAATCTCTAAACAACTAAATAAATACTCTAAGTCTTTTAGGATTTGTTCCTTATCCCTTGAATCAACACTCCCACGCGGATATTTACCTTTCAGATTTATATATATCCTGGCTGGATCTAAGGCAAAGGCACGCGAAGAATAATCAATATTACTCCAGG